>NZ_DBMALT010000001.1:0-149614 GCF_057870745.1 Parasutterella sp.
ATAGCAGGAATTACCCTTAGAGTCAATTTCAACTATTTAAATTTACGAAAGATTTTTCTCAAAATGAAAAAATCCCGGAGCTATGTTCTGGGAGTTCGGGAGATTTGGTAAAGTGAACCTTTCGGAGTAAAAATAATATGTTCGCTTATCCCATTATCATCGCCGCCATGATCGCTTCCGGGCTGTTCATCGGCTGGATCAACTTTAGCTATCTTTGGGGCATGATCCCGGCAGTTATCGGAGGCTTCTGCGGAAGCTATTACAGCAAGTTCGGCCGAATGCTGCTTAAGCCCGGCATCGACGACTACCAGCGAGAAAAAATCCTCTCTGTGACCCGTGTTCTGACAATCATGTGGACCGTGATCTCTGCCATTTTCTTTGCGCTCGGATACGGATTAACCAAGGTTGTTTACTGATTTGTTGTTTTGATTTTTCGTTATGCAGATTCATGCTTTCGGTCTTTCCCGAGTACCGACTTTCCTCGGTCAATGGGATCTCGATTTTGACGGACGCACCGACGTTTTTTCCATTCCCCTGACGGGAGAGAAAAATATTGCGTTATTCCTTGACGCTCTAAAGTTCGCTCTATTCGATATCTCATCCGAGAAACTTGGAAAAAATCCCGAAGTTCGCCTGGTCTTCTCCACAGAAGAGGGACGATTTGAACTTCTTCGGTCCCACGAAAACACTGAAATCCGCAAAAACGGCATGCCGTTTGACCTGCAGGCTGCGCCCTTTCCTGTCGCCATGGCTAGGATCACGCATCTTGATGCCGATAAATTAGAAGACACCCTTTTCTATGACATTCTCTCGACTTCTGAATCTTTGACAGAGAATGCGGATACTTTAGCCTCATCTTTGATCGGAAATGTCTCCGAGTCCCTCGGAAATGCCATCCTGACTCAGGGCATTGAAGTTTCTCAGCAGCAGGCCGCCTTGCTCGCCGCTTCTAAGTCTGTCATAGACGGAATTTCGGTTGTTTCTGATGAGGAAGAAGAACGCCTCAATCAGCAGCTCATTAAGGCCGGCGTCTCTCACGCTACTCTGCAAAACGAAATTGCCCAGCTCAAAGATTCGATGGACTGGCTCATTCGCATCAATGTGCTCAAGGATGAAGCCGCCCGCTTGTCTAAGCAGCTCACGGCAGTCAACGGCGACCTTTCTCGCTTTGACGTGAAAAAAAACGTTCTGGAAAAAGCGCTGAAAGCAGACGCCTTAGCTCCCGACTACGATGTCCTCTCTAAGCTTCGAGTCGATGAGAAAGAAGAAGGTAAGCTGATTACGGAACTTAAAAAATCCGTCCCGATGCTTTCTGAACGCGTCCGCTCCGCCTCTCTGGCTCATGCTGAGGCAGACAAAAATTTCAAGAGCGTTCTGGAAAACTACAACGAGAAGTGTGTAACGCTGGAACGCGTTCGCGAATTAGATGAAAAAATCGAAGATTCTCAGATTCAAAGCAAGCACCTTAAAGAGGAGTTGTTTAACGAGCAAACCGCGGCTCGTCTCCTCTCTGAAGAAAACACACGATTAAAAAACGTCCTCTCCCAACTGACCATTAGCTCACAGCTTCTGAACAAGAAGATGGATGACCTTTCTATGGATAAGCTCTTGGTCGATGAGCTCGAAGAGTACAAACGTCTTCTTGATGAGATTGACGCTGAAGTCATTCGCAGCGCTGAGGCAGAAGAAACGCAGCGGGAACTGCAGAAACGGATTGAGTCCTCCCGCTCTGCTTTATTAGACGTTCAAAACGTCATTGCCGCTCTTAAAAACGAGGAGCTTGCCGTCACGGGCGAACTTTCCATGAAAGAGCGCATGCTCTCCAAGTCTTTAGGAATAGAAGGCGTCGAGACGCTGGCTGCGGAACTGGACAATCAGAATGAACGCTTAAATGCCCTAGACGCGCTTCAAGGAAGAATTGTTCTCTTGGCAGAAGGACACGACCGATTCAATCAGGTAAAAGCAGGGCTCGAGAACACCAAGCACGCCTTGAGACTCGCGACGGTTGCTTTGAATGCGGCTCGCCAGGCCTATATCGATAAGACAGCCGTCGTCAATTCAGCTCAGCAAGCTTATTCCTTCTATCTCGAAGTACTGTCGCTGAATGAACAGCGCGAAAAGTTAGCCAACGGCAAGCCGTGTCCCTTGTGTGGCGCGATTCACCATCCCTACTCCGTCAAACTGCCGTTTGACCGTTCGTTGGAAGACAAACTCGCTAAAGCAAAAGAAGACGCTCAGCTCGCGCTCGTCGAATCGGAAAAATGCAAAGCTGAATTTGCGCAGCTTCAGCTGCAGCAGACAGAAGCCGAAAACATTCTGAATACGCTTACGACAGAACTCAATGAAGCCAAGGGCGAGATTTTGTATATCGCGAGCGAGCTCAATATTGTCGGCTTGAGAGAAAAGAAACCGATCACTTGGGCAGCTGTACTCAAGCAAAAACAAACTTCTTTAGCCAATCGTCGAGATGACCTTGAAGCACGATTGGAGAAAATTCAAGGGCTCACGGAAGCGATTGAATCGCTGAAAGAAAAGCGCGAAGATGCAGCGCTTAAAACCGCTCGTAAAAAAGAAGAACAGGCGTCTTTGGAAGAGGCTTTGAAGAACTTCGCCAACATGTCTGCCGAGCTGGAAAAGAATCAAAAAGACTCTGAACTTAATCGCGTCTCCCTGACGCGTTTGCTCGAGCGAGCCTTTGCCCGCTTCGGCCTGAAGGCCTCTAACCCGGCCATCATGAAGCAGAACCTTCCAACGCTCGAAAAACGCCGCGAACAGTGGATCAACTGGAGCGTCGAGAAAAAACAGATCGAAGAAGAAACAGCGCAGAGCGAAGAAGCCCTCCGAAATACTGTCGCGTCTCTGACTGCTCAGAAGAAGAGCGCAGAAACCTTAGAAAAGGACATCGAGGCTCTCACTGAACAGATCAAACGGTTCCAAAAAGAACGGCATGAAGCAATTGCCAGCCAGACGCCGGAAGAAGTAATTGCCGCGATTGAAACAGAAAAGGCCAATGCCATACGTCTTGCCGAAGAAGCTAAATTAAGTCTTGCTGCCAAAGAGGAAGCCCTGCTTTCTACGCAGAACAAAATTAATAGTCTCGAAGTACATCGCAGCGAAACCATTAAATCCATTGAATCGCTTTCGGACGCTTTCAACCAAAAACTTCAAAAGGCCGGTTTCCCGAACGAGTCCAGCTTCCTTTCTTCTCAGATCTCAACTGCGCAGAAAGATGACCTCTTGCGTCAAAACGATGAACTGCTCGAAAGATATCGTGTCGTAAATTCGCAGTACGAAGAAAAACAGCAGGCATTAAACAGTCTTCAGGAGAAGAACCTGACGACGCGCACTCGTGAACAGCTCGAAGAAGAACTCTTAGAAAAATCCGATCTCTTCCACACAGCCACTGTTCAGCTCACAGGCCTACGTGAGAAGATGGCAAAAAATGCGAATAACAAAAATCGCCGAAAACGGGAAGAAGCAGAATTCCAAAAGCTACAGACCTCGCTTGAACGATGGGAATCTCTCTGCGCCAATGCTGAGGAACCGGGGGGAATTGCGCGTTTAGGTTTGTCGCTTGCAGTCGCCTACGGCTCTTCAGACATTGATGCCTTCATCCCCGGCGCCAAGATCAAACTTCGTGATGAAGGTGTGAAATTATTTGCACCCGAGCTCTCGGACGCTTCAGGTCTTGCGGGCATGAAGACAATTTCTGCCGATCAGCGTTTCTTCGTGGCACTTTCTCTGCTCTTGGGAAGAAGCGAATTGTTTGCCCGTCGAAGCAAACCTGAGTTTGTCATTCTTAAGCAAAATCAGAATGAAGCTTTCCCAAGCCAGACGTGTACAGGTTTAGGGAGCTTGAATTTAACAATCGGCCTAGCGAGATAAGCGGTTACTCTTCGACGAATTCAATGAGAAGAGCTCCGCGCGTGAGCTCTTCCAATTCTTTAGCAAAAGTCTCAGCGAGATCCTCGGGGATTTCGACATCAAAATCCGCATCCATATCAAAATTCTTTTCCAGAATTCGACCGTTTACGGCTTCGATCTTGCGCAGAACCTGATTCACAAATCGATGTTCAACGCTGAATTTGATGCGTTTCGTTTTGGTACGAACTCGCGTGGGCACTGCCTCTAAGGCCATTTTGACGGAAGACTGATAGGCTTTAACTAGTCCTCCCGTACCGAGCAAAATTCCGCCGAAGTAACGAGTCACAACAACGGTCACTTCTCCGATGCCGCTGTGCGTAACAGCCGTCAGCATGGGGCGTCCGGCGGTTCCGTGAGGCTCGCCGTCATCGCTTGCGCCGATACGATCGGTAGATCCGGCGGCTCCGGCACAATAAGCCCAGCAATTGTGCCGGGCATCTTCAAATTCGGCTTTAATTTGTTCGATGAAAGCTTTTGCTTCTTCGACACCGGGAGTGTGTCCGACAGAAGCGATAAAACGGCTGCGCTTTATCGTCTGTTCGACACGAAAAACTTCTCCCGGACGCAGGTCCGGAATGTTGTAGCTGACATCTGCCATCCGGGGACTCTCTTTATGTGTTACTTGTGAAGCTTGTTCACTATTTTAAAGAGAGTTTCGTTTTCCATGACAAGGGGAGAATCTTTGGCAAAAAACACAATGCCGTCTTCGGGTGCTTCGGTCTGGGCGACGGTCACGCCGGTAAGCGGATCAATGATGTCCGCAAGAACTTGTCCGCGTTCAACGGAATCAAAGGATTTCACGTGCGGAATGTAAAGACCGGAAGCGGTTGAACGCAGCGACACCAGCTCTTCTTCTATAAGAACGGTCGATTCATAGCCACCGTAAACGTTGTAATTTAAAACGTTCATTCGGCTTAAGAAGCGGCAAACCGCCGCAATCGCCATGTCCGCACCCTTCTTATCGATCTTCTCGGTAGAACGACTGTAAAGAGAAAAGGCTTTTGTATCCCACACCTGCCAGTTGAAGTTTAAGGTTGTGGTATCAAAGGGAACGGGTTTGCGAAGAACGACAAAAGGCATTCCGAAAAGCTGAGCCAAGCCGGTGTCCTCATAATCCGTCTTCATCATGCGCACATGAGAGACGAAGTCTCCGGGCATATAAAAAGAGGAAAACTGCACGCCGAAGCGGTAGCCCTGAATCTTTTCAAAAATACCGGCAGCTATTCGCTGAGTAGTCTCACCTTTGTTGTATCCGGGATACATTCGATTGATATCGGAGTTATCCATCGCCCAGAAGCGCTTACCGACATTAACGGAGTACGGATTGGCACACGGAATCACCGTCACACCGTGACGGCGGATAAACCGCCCTTCTTCCTCAAAGCGCTTTAATGTTCGAACCATTTGGCCGGCAATATAGAGCTGCTGAATTTCATTGCCGCGCATATTGCCGATAATGCACATGGTCTTTTCAGGGCCGCCGAAGTGATAACTTTTTACTTCAAAGTCTTCGCGGTAGGCCGACTCCATTCTGAAAATAACTTCTTCTTTCATCGACGTTCTTCCTGAAGAATTCGGGCAATCAGAGACCCCTTATTTACAATAGGATATTCACGAAGCGTGAAGAGCAAACCATCGACTTCGGAGACGCATTCCTGACGAACCTCACCTGAAAGCGCATCTACAATTTGGCCAAAAATCTCGCCTCGTCTAACGTTATCGCTGTGACGAACCGTCGGGACAAACACACCCGGCTCTTCAGCATTCACAAAACTCACGGAGCGATCTAAGGAAACGATCGGCTGTTTAACAGGCTGGACCGGCCCGTCCCACATACCGAGATTCTGCATAAGATTCAGAATTCCGTTCACAAGCCGTTGACAATAATCCTGAGTAATTCTCATGCCGACGCCCGCCTCTACGACAAGAGTTTTAACGCCGATGGAATTTAAGCTGTAAGCCAACGTTGATTCGAGCACAGTAGAAGCTTGATGCACCCAAACAAAATCGACATCGAGCATGCTCGCGTATTTAACGAGTTTACCTGCCGTATTGATATTGACGCGAACCTGGGGAATCTCGCGCAGGAAGATATTGCTGGCGTGAATATCAATCGCCATTTCTGCGCCTTTGAATTCCTGAATCAATTTGCTTGCAACCCACTCCGTCGCCGCTCCGTCGGTACGTCCCGGGAAAATCCGGTTCATATCCAAATCAAAACCGGGAAATCCTCGCTGGATCGTATCGATGCCCATCGGGTTCAATGCCGGATAGACATCCAACACCCCTTTAAGGTGCTCACTCTTTTCACGAACGACTTTATTAAGCAAATAACAAATGTACTGTCCTTCAAGCTCATCGCCGTGAATTCCGGAAACGACGCAAAGTCTTTTAAGGCCTTCTGCTGACGCAGCGTTATCAGGCAAGAGGCGGTTCTTGCGAATCACCAAAGACTCGCCGACCGGCATCTTTACTTTTATGACGTCTTCAATCATTCTCAAATTTCAACCAACTTACACTTTGCCGACATAGTTTGATCCGCTGCGCCCATAAAGACGCCTCTTTCTAAAGCGCAAAAACTAAAGTCTGGTCCTTGTGAAATCTTGACGTAATTATCGTCACAGAATCTCTGATGCGTAGGATCCACTCCGATCCATGTTTCGCCGTCAAAAACTTCTACCCAAGCATGAGAAGCACCTTCACCGGTGGTCAGTCCGGCAACGTAGCGACAAATAACGTTCTGAGCTCGTAAGAAAGCAAGAAGAATGTGCGCGAAATCCTGACAAACTCCGGCGCCGAGCTCCCACGCTTCATGGGCCGCAGTTACTGTTGTCGTAACGCCTTTTTGATAGCGGAAGTCTGTACCAATTTTTGTTAGCCAGTATTCAGCAAGGGCGATGGGTGCGCCTTCAACTTTATTGGCTTCAAAATAATCTTTGAGCGTGCCAGTCAGCGTCGTAAGCTGAGTCGGATATCGATAGTAGGCAGCCGCACCGAAACTGCTGCGCTGCGAGGAATCGACCAATACTTCTCCTGTCGAGCAAAAAGAAAAGAAGGTATGTTTATTCTCGATGCTGCCCAGGAAAACTTTATTGCCTTGTCCGTCAAAGGTTTCTGACAGCCGGCAGCCCGGCTGACAGGTTAAAGAGATGCGCATCGGCTCCTGTCCCGGCTCCGAGAGCGGGACAGAGCGAAGCACAAATGTGTGATTCGAAACGGGTTCGGAAAACAACAGATCCGCCCTAAGCGAATACAAAAATTTTTTCATTGTATCGAGTTTTTAATTATTCAAGAGCTTCTGAACTGTTTCCAAAGCCACCAGCCGGGTCTCCGGATCATCATCAGCTAACTGGGCAAAATTTTTCAGAACACGCATTTTTTGACCGCTGTAGGCAATCTTTGCGCCCTGTAATCTGCGATCCAGTTTACCGATCGTCACGCCGATTGTTTCCCAGCTTTCTCCCAATCTCAGCTGCATGTCCAGGCGCTCAAGGTAACGGCCGGCTTTAACGAGACAGCGTTCTTGGCCTGAAGAGAGATATTCGTCAATACTGCCCCAGAAAGCCAACAAGCGATCAATGACTTCAAACGAACACAGAGCTCCGGAACCTTCTGCCTTCGCATCTTCCATCGCATCAAGTGCCAGCTGAATATAAGCCAAAGAGCGAGTCGAGATGGTATTCCGCAGCAAAATTCCGTCGTCGTAGGCTCGAGAAAGATTGCTGTACACCGAATCAGGGTTGAGCTCGTCGAAGAAGTAACTCGTCATAAAGTCAGATGCATCTTCGTAAACATCAGGAATGTTTAAAGCGGCACAAAATTCTTTATAAGCCGTCTCATCTGTATCAATCAGAACATCATAGAGGCCTTCGAGATAATTCAGCGTACGGTAGACACGTTCAACGTAGCGGCCGAGCCAAAATAAGTTTTCGCCTTTTTCTATCGAGATAAAATCCATGTGTCTTTAAAGCCTCCGCCTTGAGAAGAGTTAACGACGAACGAATCCGGCTTGCGGGAAAAACGAGTAAGACCGCTGTGCCAAACTTTCGTTCCGTTGGTTGAACTAATGACAAATGCACGAAGATCGCATTTGCGCTCTACGACCGTTCCGTCTTCGAGAACCGGCAGGTCAATAAAGTCGATCACTTCCTGAAGAATAAAGCGACGTGATTCAGTCTGAATTCTTACTTTCCAGGCTTCAAGCTCTTCTTGGTTTAAATCTTTACCAAAGAGAACTCCGTAACCGCCTGCTTCGGCAACATCTTTAATAACTAAGCGTTCGATGTTCGCCAGACAGTACTCTCTGTCTTCTTCGTAGAAAGGCAGATAAGTCGTTGCGTTTTTGAGGATCGGTTCTTCGCCCAGATAGTAACGAATCATCTTGGGAACGAAGTAATAAATACCCTTGTCGTCGGCAACGCCATTTCCGGGAGCATTGATAATCGCGAGGTTCCCTGCCCGATAGGCATTCATAATGCCCGGAACGCCGATGAGTGATTCAGGTTTAAAGGTCAAAGGATCAAGATAGTCGTCGGAGATTCGGCGATAGAGAGCGCCGACCAACTGTGGAGAACCCGATCTGCTCTTGAAATAGAGCTTATTGTCTTGTACGAACAAGTCATTGTACATAACCAGAGGACATCCGGTCATCTCAGCCAAATAAGCATGCTCGAAGAAAGCAGCGTTGTACCTTCCCGGTGTCATGATGACGCAGCGGCCGCCGGGATTCACGCTTTCCATTGCTTCTCTTAAAAGGAGTCCGTAATCATCGTTGCGATCGACCGAGTTATTTTTAAATGTCTCCGGCGAAGCACGGCGAGCGAGTTTTCTGGCAATTAAAGGATAGGAAGCGCCTGAAGGAATGCGTAGGTTGTCTTCAAGAACGTACCAAGTTCCGTCTTTAGCTTGGACGAGGTCAATGCCTGAAATATGAGAGTAAATTCCGTTCGGCGGAACAAAGTTGTCACACACCGGCAGGAAGCCGCTTGACGAAAAAGCGAAGTCTTCCGGAATCACGCCGTCAGCGACAATTCGCTTTTCCGTGTAGATGTCTCTCAAGAAGGCGTTGAGCGCATCGACACGCTGAATCAAGCCGGCTTCAATTTCAGCGAACTCATCCGCAGGAATAATTCGAGGAAGCGAATCGTAGGGAAACAGCTGCTCATGAAACTCGCCGTTTTTATAGATACCGAACTTCACGCCAAAGCGCGCAAGAAGCCCGTTTATAGCGGCGGTATTGGATATCAGAGAATCCATTATTTCTCCGTAACTTTCTGAGGTTGTTAGATATTCTTCAAAAATTATATGAGAGAGGAGAAGGCCGACACCCTTTAATTTGCAGAAATTTCTGTTGGAAGGAAATGAGGAAGGGTAATTACCAAGGAGGATTGTATTAATCCACATCTAACTTGAGGACAGATCTAATCTAAAAACGCCAAACCGGCTGTTGACGTGTTCACATCAATGCAACCAGCTTTTTAAACAAAAATGATTTCAAGCTGCTTTGTGTAGAAAGTGTTAGGCGGCTTCTTTATCTTTAGCTTTTTTCAGATTGTTCATTGCATAGGCAGCGCTGTTAACGATTTTTACTTCGCCGTTCTCTACGATAAACGTCACATTAGAGCGATGACCGTTTTCGATGCCTAAAATCTTCAAAATATGCTTCGGCAGAGTGACCTGTCCGTCAACCCAAACGATCGAATCAGAAGAGAAATTCGCAGACATATTGATCCTCCTTTATTTTTCACCTGGCCGACAGAACATTTTTGTAAATCCTTCGACCTAGGAAAATCACTAATTTCCTTAAATTTCTTACCTATGATTTTACCTGTTTTATGTGATTATTTAGATGTAAACCCTAATCTGAGTAAAAAAACGAACTCGTTTCTACGAAGAGAAGAAACAATTGATATCGAAGACTTGAAGAAAGAAAAAAGCAGCTTTTTGAAATTTATATTAGAATGCGACTTCTTGGCGGCCCGATGGTGAAATTGGTAGACACAAGGGACTTAAAATCCCTCGGCGCAAGCTGTACCGGTTCAAGTCCGGTTCGGGCCACCAAATCACCCTCTTCTCCTCATCATAATTTTCTTCCCTCACAATATTTGTTGGGGTCGCTCAACCGTTTGGTTCATCACAGGAATCATTGAACGTTGTTGGTCTATGCATTTTCCTGAAACTTTTGGGAAATGCGAACCATCTACAGCTCCCTGCACCATTTCAGAAAGACCACAGCCCAAACCTTTTTCCTAGCGAATTTAGGGGATTCTTCTCACTTTCCCAACAAAACCGTTACAACAGACAAAAATAAAACCTAATTTTCGAAACATTCGAAAATCTTCGGAAAGTAAGGCTAACGCGATAAAAAAGGAATTGCTTTGAAACCAAAGTAAATTCCTTCTAATGGCTTAACTGAATCTACGTCGGTTCGGTCAACACAAAAAGCCTCGAATAGAGGCTCCTTGTTAATCCGGATAAGGCCAAGAGGCCTCAGTAGCCGGATCTAATATTTAATCAAATTGATTTCAGCTCGCCCTAAGGCGATTTCGTTGTTGAAAGAATGTAACCAGATATTGCCACAACTATCAAAAACAGTCAAGCAATCACCCCAAATTTTCGAAAATAATGGCACTTTTTGTGCAGATCGACCATTTTCGAAAAACAGACCAGAAACCAACTGTCAAAAATCGTTTATTTTCAATCAGTTGGTTTCGGAGCTTCAATCGTACATTCTTTCAATAACAACTGAAACGGCATCAAGCACTGCGAGATTAAGCTCGCAGTTGAGCTTCAATCGTACATTCTTTCAATAACAACTGAAACATCGTCACGATCGTTAATAACCAAGCAACCTGCCGCTTCAATCGTACATTCTTTCAATAACAACTGAAACTCTAATACCTTGTTTTTCTTCCATCGGCAGGAGAGCTTCAATCGTACATTCTTTCAATAACAACTGAAACTTGAGGACGCAGATCGTACCGAGCTTGAGACTTAGCTTCAATCGTACATTCTTTCAATAACAACTGAAACCCACCAGGATTGACCGCTGATGCAAGGGATGCCTGGCTTCAATCGTACATTCTTTCAATAACAACTGAAACTTCAAATTCTTATTAACTCGTTTAATGAACAGAGTGGCTTCAATCGTACATTCTTTCAATAACAACTGAAACCACTGGCGCGCTTCTTAACGCTATTCAATACGTCGGCTTCAATCGTACATTCTTTCAATAACAACTGAAACTCTTCGAGTTGACGAACATAACGGATTCACCGGGTATGCTTCAATCGTACATTCTTTCAATAACTGAAGCACATACTATTGCCGGAATCCACACAAAAAGGGCGTCGAAGCACCCTTGCATGTAAACGAAGACATCAAGTCAAAAACACGAAGTAGAAACTAAAAGAAATTAAAAGCAGAAGCAATAAAAACATAACAACCGAGAAAATAGTGGCTAAGCCATTAAGCAACCCGTCTATCAATGCCTTAAAAAATCGCACAATAAGTCACCTCTCCCTTTGTTACGCCTCTTTCCTTCTTACTCTTTCGATCCAATCTCAGTTCAAAGAGAGGATCGTTCCGTCATTCCAAAAAAGGGAAAATTCCGCCCCTGACCAAACTCAGCCTAATTTTTAGCAGATAGTCAAAGTCAGGAAAATAGTTTCCTCTTTAATTGCGTATTCTTTCAACAGAAGTCGAGAAATGCAGCTACAAAGCATTCAAACTGTTTCGACCCACATTCTTTTGAAAAATGGACTCGTATTTGTGGACTCACTGAAATAAATATATTCAAACTTTCTAATTCAACCTATAATTTTGTAACTAAATAATAAATTCTTGAGGAGGGAAAATGGGGAAAACTCACATTATTGGCGTCGGTCTTGACTTGGGAGGAACCTATACCGGCACTTCTCTCATCCATCTGACGAAGCTGAACACAGAGATCATTCGTCTGCCTTTACCGTCGTTAATAGTGAAAAACTTTCTTTCTCATCAAAGTCCAGAACTGCAGTACGACACCGGGTCCGCTCATACAAGGGATTCGATTTAAGAAGAAGATTATTGCTTTTAGTTGCAGAATATCAGCTTCTCCAAAAGAAGCAGACATTAGCTCCGGAAGAACGCGAAAATCTCCGTATCGCCTTGTCCGGCTACCTCAAAAGAAGAGGTTACGCCCGTACAGAAGCTGAAACAGACACATCTGTTTTGGAAAGTCTAGACCCTTCAGTATTTTCCTCCGCGCCGAGTTTCACTAATTTCTTCAATGATTCGGAACCCCTGAATATTCAGTGGGAAGCTATCGCAAACTCTCCTGAGACCACCAAAGCTCTCAATAAGGAATTGTCCGGACAAAAAGAGGCAGACTTTAAAAAGTACATTAAAACCAGCTTCCCCGAATACAGTGCGAAGGAGATTCTTGCCAATTACGTCGAAGGACGCCGCGCTATCCTAGACGCCTCAAAATACATCGCAAATCTTCAGTCTTTAGGACACAAACATCGCTCTAAATATCTCAGCGATATTCTTCAGGACATGAAGCGAGATTCAAGAATTACACGTCTATCCGAAGCATTTGGCTCGACAGATAATTTGTGGAGAATTATCGGCAACATCTCTAATCTCCAAGAACGTGCGGTTCGCTGGTATTTCAATGATGCAAAATTCGAGCAAGGACAAGAACAATTAGACGCGGTTAAATTAAAAAATGTCCTCGTCCGCGCTTTGAAGTATCTTCGATCAGACGATAAAGAATGGTCTGCTTCTCAAAAACAAATCATTCAATCTTTAGAGCAGTCCGGCGATGTTTTGGATGTGCTCGCAGGTCTTGATCCCGACCGCACCATTCCTCCATACGAGGATCAGAACAACAGAAGACCTCCGGAAGATCAGACGTTATATCTGAACCCGAAGGCTTTGTCTTCTGAATATGGAGAGAAATGGAAGTCTTGGGCGAACAAATTTGCCGGCGCCTACCCTCTTCTCACAGAAGATCTGACTGAGATCTTAAAAAACACGGATCGTAAAAGCAGAATAAAAATCCGATCGGATGTCCTGCCCGACTCTGATTATCGGCTTGCCTATATCTTGCAGCGAGCGTTTGATCGAAGTATCGCTCTTGATGAATGCTCGATTAGAAGAACCGCCGAAGACTTCGAGAACGGAGTCGTCATTAAAAACGAAAAATTAGAAGATGTTCTCTCGGGCCATCAGCTGGAAGAGTTTCTTGAAGTTGCCAATCGCTACTATCAAGAAACCGCTAAGGCAAAAAATGGTCTTTGGTTCCCGGAAAACGCTTTGCTGGAAAGGGCTGACCTGCATCCTCCGATGAAAAACAAAATCCTTAATGTGATCGTCGGACAAGCCCTCGGCGTGTCACCTGCAGAAGGAACTGACTTTATCGAAGAGATCTGGAACAGCAAGGTCAAAGGTCGTTCGACAGTTCGCTCGATTTGCAATGCAATCGAGAATGAAAGAAAGACTTACGGTCCTTATTTTTCTGAGGACTACAAATTCGTCAAAACAGCACTAAAAGAAGGCAAAACAGAAAAAGAACTCTCCAAGAAGTTTGCTGCCGTTATCAAAGTGCTGAAGATGGTCAGCGAAGTTGCCCCCTTTATCGGAAAAGAACTCCGGTTGTCGGATGAGGCTCAGAGTAAATTTGATAACCCGTATTCTTTGGCTCAGTTATATAACCTCATCGAAACCGAAAGAAACGGCTTCTCTAAAGTCTCTCTTGCCGCCCACTTAGAAAACGCCTGGCGTATGACGATGACAGACGGCTCGGCACAATGCTGTCGCCTCCCTGCGGATTGCGTTCGTCCATTCGACGGATTTATTCGCAAAGCCATCGACAGGAATTCTTGGGAAGTTGCTAAAAGGATTGCGGAAGAAGTTAAAAAGAGCGTGGATTTTACTAATGGAACCGTAAAGATCCCGGTCGCCATTGAAGCCAACTCTTTTAATTTCACCGCCTCTCTCACCGACTTGAAGTACATTCAACTTAAAGAACAAAAACTGAAGAAAAAACTGGAAGACATTCAACGCAATGAAGAGAATCAAGAGAAGAGATGGTTAAGCAAAGAAGAAAGAATCCGTGCTGACAGTCACGGAATTTGCGCTTATACCGGAAGACCGCTCGATGACGTCGGAGAAATCGATCACATTATTCCTCGCAGCCTGACATTAAAGAAGTCAGAAAGCATCTATAACAGCGAAGTAAACCTTATCTTTGTCAGCGCACAGGGAAATCAAGAGAAGAAGAACAATATCTACTTACTCTCTAATCTTGCTAAAAATTATTTGGCTGCCGTCTTCGGCACCTCTGACCTGAGTCAAATTACTAATGAGATCGAAAGCACTGTGCTCCAGCTAAAAGCTGCAGGCAGACTTGGCTATTTCGATCTGCTTTCTGAGAAAGAAAGAGCATGTGCCCGTCACGCTTTATTCCTGAACTCAGACTCCGAAGCCCGTCGGGCAGTCATAGACGTTCTAGGTTCCAGAAGAAAAGCCTCTGTAAATGGTACGCAAGCTTGGTTCGTCCGCTCGATTTTCTCTAAGGTCAGACAAGCACTAGCAGCCTGGACTCAGGAAACAGGCAATGAACTCATTTTTGATGCCATTTCAGTCCCTGCTGCCGATTCGAGCGAGATGCGGAAACGCTTTGCTGAATATCGGCCAGAATTCCGTAAACCTAAGGTGCAACCGGTCGCTTCACACTCGATCGACGCTATGTGTATTTACTTGGCGGCGTGCTCTGATCCTTTTAAAACTAAGAGGATGGGATCGCAGTTAGCTATCTATGAGCCGATTAATTTCGACAATCTGTTTACGGGCTCATGCCAAGTTATCCAAAACACTCCAAGAAGCTTTTCTGATAAGACGAATATCGCCAATTCTCCCATCTTCAAAGAAACGATCTATGCCGAACGATTCTTGGACATCATCGTCTCTAGAGGAGAAATCTTTATCGGCTATCCTTCTAATATGCCTTTTGAGGAAAAGCCCAATCGCATTTCTATCGGAGGAAAGGATCCCTTCAGCATCCTCAGCGTCCTGGGAGCTTACTTAGATAAAGCGCCAAGCAGCGAAAAAGAAAAACTGACAATTTATCGAGTTGTTAAGAACAAGGCGTTCGAGCTTTTCTCTAAAGTAGCCGGCTCCAAATTTACCGCTGAAGAGGATAAAGCCGCGAAGATTCTAGAAGCGCTCCATTTCGTTACTGTAAAACAAGACGTTGCCGCAACCGTTTCTGATCTCATTAAGTCTAAAAAAGAACTTTCCAAAGACTCAATTGAAAATCTAGCTAAACAAAAAGGCTGTCTCAAAAAAGTTGAATACTCTTCGAAGGAATTTAAATTTAAGGGATCTCTTATTATTCCGGCGGCCGTTGAATGGGGTAAGGTTCTTTGGAACGTTTTCAAAGAAAATACTGCTGAGGAACTCAAAGACGAGAATGCCTTGAGAAAAGCATTAGAGGCTGCTTGGCCCTCTTCTTTCGGAACAAGAAATCTTCATTCGAAAGCGAAGAGAGTATTCAGCCTACCTGTCGTTGCTACTCAATCCGGGGCAGTTCGAATCAGAAGAAAAACAGCTTTCGGAGACTTCGTTTATCAATCTCAGGATACCAATAATCTTTACTCCTCTTTCCCGGTGAAAAATGGAAAATTAGACTGGAGCTCTCCGATCATCCACCCTGCACTACAAAACCGCAATCTAACCGCTTACGGTTACCGCTTTGTGGATCACGACAGAAGTATTTCCATGTCTGAATTCCGAGAGGTTTACAACAAAGATGACTTGATGAGGATCGAGCTTGCTCAAGGCACTTCCAGTCGCCGCTACCTACGCGTTGAAATGCCTGGAGAAAAATTCTTGGCCTGGTTCGGAGAAAATTCTATTTCTTTAGGAAGTTCTTTTAAATTTAGCGTCTCGGAGGTTTTTGACAACAAAATTTATACTGAGAACGCAGAATTTACGAAGTTCCTCCCTAAACCAAGGGAGGACAATAAACACAACGGAACGATTTTCTTCGAATTAGTCGGACCAAGAGTGATTTTCAACTACATCGTCGGAGGTGCAGCCTGTTCGCTGAAAGAAATCTTCTCAGAGGCCGGTAAGGAAAGGTCATGAGACACCTAACAGTCTCGGGATTTGGCGATTTCCTAGGTGTTCACGGAAATCGCCTGATCGTACGCAACGGCGATAACGTAATCCTAGAAACTGCGCTTTCCAGACTCAGAACCATCCGAATCGATAAAAGCGTTTCCTTATCTTCTAACCTTATCCTGGCCTGCGCAGCAAGAGGTATTCGAATCTACTTTCTCGACTGGAAAGGCGTAGGAGTTGTCGAAGTATCCGGCATGCACCGCCATGCCGTCGTCGGCGTCAGAAAATCCCAATTCGAATGCCTCAAATCTTTGCAAGCCCAGCTTCTGGCTAAGGAAATCATTTTTTCGAAAATCCGAAACCAACGGGCCGTCCTCCTTTATTTCAGCAAATACCTCATGAAAAGAGAAACGGCTTACGGTCTTTTACTTCGGAATGCCGGAACTCGATTAGAAGAGATCAGTAACTTACTGAACACTCGAGCCTCAGGCCCCGACTGGAAGAATACGGTAATGGGACTAGAAGGAAGCGCTTCACTCATTTACTGGAACGCTTTAAAAGAAGCAAGACTTTTGCCCGAGACGTTCCAAGAACGCGAAGGAAGAGGCAGCACTGAAATCACCAACGCTGCACTTAACTATGGGTACGCAATTCTTCATAGTTATATTCAAAATGCGCTAGGCAACGCCGGTCTGGAGATCTACGCCGGACTGCTCCATGCAGATCGAGCCGGAAAGCCATCTTTGGTACTTGACTGCATTGAGGAGTACAGAGCGTGGGTGGTCGATAGAAATGTCATCAGTCTGAGATGCAAGCTTGGTTCTGAGCAAAACTTTTTGGACACTGCGCTGAAGAAACAATTGGTGGAACTTATCGATAAAACGATGAGCACAAAAATCAATTACTCACAGAAGCAATGCAAATTAGAGAATGCTCTTCAACGGCAGGTCTATAAACTTGCAGGAGCTATCGTAGAAGGCAAACGCTATCGTGGTATTCGATTCAAATGGTGAGTTATGTACACACATTTTTTGATTTGTTACGACATTCCCAACACGCCAAAACGCACCAAGTTTGCTGAAATGCTGAAAGATCTGGGACTTGTCGCCTTACAGAAATCTGTCTTCTATGGGGCACTTACCGCCACAGAAAGGCATGCTTTGGATTTCTCATCTCGAAAGCTCCTTGGAGCAGAGGATAAATGTCTTTGTATTCCTTGCGTCCTGAAACCTGAAGAGTTCAAGAAATCAATTGGTTACGAGGATTTTGAATACAGCGAGCCCGATAGCTATGGATTCATCTAACCGCGAAAGTCTACCTGTTTCTTACATACGACAATTTTGTTTTTGTCCGAGAATCCCTTTTCTGTCCGTATTTTTGGAGATTAAACCGCCGTCACCTTTGTGGGTCCAAGACGGCGTGGACTTTCATGAAAAGGCCGCGATGCTTCAAAAAAGAAGGAAGCTGTCAAAATTTAACTTGTCGGGAAAAGGAGTGTTCAAGTCAAACATTTATTTGAAGAGCTCTGTTTATCCGATTCATGGAATCGCCGACGGTATTTTTATCATGGAGGATGGCGAGATTATTCCGCTTGAATTCAAGGCTCAGGACAATTTTGTCGCTTCTCGCGGACACATTCTTCAGCTAACCGGCTATGCCATTCTTCTAGAGGAGAAATTCCAAAGAGAGGTAAAGCAAGGGTTCATTCTTTACGGCAAGAAAGGCAAGAGCCTGCGCGTTGAATTCACGGAAGAAAGAAAAAAGAAAGTGATAGAAATAGCTCAAAAGATTATTAGTAGTTTCGAAACAGGCCTTCTTCCAGACTCCCCCGCCACTTCAGCACAATGCGGGCAATGCGAATTTTTGAATTTTTGCGGGGACCGCTTCTAGCAACACAAAAAGCCTCCTCGGAGGCTCTTCGTTAATCCGGATAAGGTCAAAGACCTCAGTAGCCGGATCTAATATTTAATCAAATTGATTTCAGCTCGCCCGAAGGCGACTTCGTTGTTAAAAGAATGTAATTAAATATTGCCAGAAATATTCTAAATAGTCAAGCAATCACCCCAATTTTTCGAAAATAACGGCACTTTTCGTGCAGGTCGACCATTTTCGAAAAACAGCTCCGAAATCAACCTATCAAAATCCTTTGTTTTCAAATAATTGAGTCCGAGGCTTCAATACTACATTCTTCTAACAACTACTGAAACCGTGACACCAAGCGATTTTTCGTCTTGGTGAAATTGCTTCAATACTACATTCTTCTAACAACTACTGAAACTTTCAAGGGTGCAAAGGACAGGCGCGCGATCAAACTGCAGCTTCAATACTACATTCTTCTAACAACTACTGAAACTACGGAGCCGCAAATAAAAGAAAAGTTGTCTAGCTGCTTCAATACTACATTCTTCTAACAACTACTGAAACTGCGTATTCATTGCGATCATTTCGCCGCATCCTGCTTCAATACTACATTCTTCTAACAACTACTGAAACTTCACTATGACGGGAGACAAGCGCTGGTCAACCCAGCTTCAATACTACATTCTTCTAACAACTACTGAAACGCCATAACCACCAGTAGGACTAGGGCCCAATCGAGCTTCAATACTACATTCTTCTAACAACTACTGAAACTCTCCGTTCGTTTTCCGATTCCGAATTTTTAGACTGCTTCAATACTACATTCTTCTAACAACTACTGAAACAAAAAAGCCGGCGCCGGCTGGGAATGTCTCAGTTAGCTTCAATACTACATTCTTCTAACAACTACTGAAACTCGAAATCGACAAAGCACATATTCCCTTTAAAAGAAGCTTCAATACTACATTCTTCTAACAACTACTGAAACAGCATGTGATCCCGCTTTACTACGAAACTCAGATTGCTTCAATACTACATTCTTCTAACAACTACTGAAACGATACATTGAAGTTTTTAAAAGATCCGCCTGTCACGTTTCAATAACTATTGAAACTCCAGTCCTCGGCGTTGAACTCGAACTCTAAGGTTTCAATACTACATTCTTCCAAGGATTACTGGAACTGTCTAGTGGCGTAGCCAGAATCTTTTTCTAAAAAGTCTCCGAATCACATTCTTCTAACTGTCGCTGAGACCAAATATTCGGCGTCCAAGAGCGAGACAAACTTTCGTTTACACCCTACTCCACTTCGGTACAATCATCCACGTTGTAAACAAATGCCACTCTCGTCAAAAAGATAGTTGCCTAATCTTTGTCAGTTTGCGAAAAACTCGCTCTCGCCTTTCTGGAATAGTGGATGAGAAACGGATGCTTCGAGGGAACGGCAAGAAAAGCAACAGCGCCAAGAATCAATGCCCCGCCAATACACTCCCAAGAATTAACGCTCACCCCAAGAAATATCATGCTCAGTAGAGTTGCAGCTACTGGGTCGAAGGTCTCCATCATGCCGGCAATATCTGCCGGGATAATTTCGGCAGCCGCTTGAAAAAGCCAAAACGCCGCAATCGTTCCGAAAAGCACAATAAACGCATAAGCCAAAATTGAGTAGACGGTCCAGTCCAAAGGTTCGTTCCAAAAGTGACTGAACAACGTCACAGTAACGCCGGTAAGCAAAAGTGCCCAGCTCGTTGCTAACCCGGAACCGACACGCGCAATAAATTTTTGAGGCAACAGAACATAAAAAGCACCTGTGATTCCAGATCCGATACCGGCCCAAAAGCCGATACCTGAGACGTTGAAGTTTTTAAATGATCCGCCGGTTACGACTAGAACCACTCCGGCTACAGCTACAAGTCCGCAAAAAACTTCTTTCACAGTGAGCCGTTTATGCTGAAATACCACCATGAAAATCATGATCCACAATGGAACAGTTGCAGTTAAAACAGCGGCAAAAGGTGCGTTTGCGTATTGAATACAAACAAAGAACGTTAATTGCGTTCCGATAATTGTTAACGTGTAAATTATCAGATCGATAATGTTCTGCTTGGTTTCAAATACTTTCAGAGCCCCCTTCTTTAAAAGAAAGAACTCAATGCCAACGAAGATCGAGCCTGCAAGGAGCATGCGTATAGAGATCAAATCCATCGGTGTAAAGTGACAATTTTGAAGTAAATACTGTCCTGCAACACCCATTGATCCCCAAAAAACAGCCGCTAGTCCGGCCATCGCCATGCCTTTTAATGTTTTATTCATCCTCGTCTCCTCTGGTTCTTGAGTCTGCCAGTTTTGTGATGGGATAGAACGAGTTCCTACTCTTTTTAAGAAATCCTATTTTTCAGAAAATTCCTTACTTTTTTCAGCAAGATAAAAGCCATGAATAATGCGAAAATTCGCCTATGAATTTCGATAACTATCGCCGAATACTTCACCTCGACCTCGACGCTTTTTTCGCTTCCGTTGAACAGCGAGATAATCCTTCGCTTCAAGGGAAGGCAATTGCCGTCGGATTAAATTCCGCTCGAGGTGTCGTTGCGTCTGCTTCTTACGAAGCAAGAAAGTTCGGAGTACGTTCCGCAATGCCCTCCTCAGTTGCCGCAAGGCTATGTCCAAATTTGATTTTTGTTCCCGGACGAATGGACGAGTACAAAAAAGCATCAGCCGAAGTCTTCGAAATTTTTTCTCGCTACACAAATCTCATTGAACAAGTCTCTATCGATGAGGCATTCTTAGACGTCACAGACGTCTGGCGCGACTATGGTTATGCGATGGAAATCGCAAAGCTCATCAAAGAAGATGTTCGTCGTGAAGTCGGTCTCATTATTTCTGCCGGCGTTTCCTACAACAAATTCCTCGCCAAAATCGCAAGCGACTGGCGCAAGCCCGACGGCTTATGCGTGATCCATCCGAATGCGGCACTTAAGTTCATTGATCGTCTTCCTGTGAAGGCTATTTGGGGCGTCGGTCCGGTGACCTCGCAAAAGATGGAGGCCCTCGGCATCTTTACCGGAAAAGATTTGCGAGAAAAAGATCTTTCATTTTTAGTCGAGCAATTCGGCAGTTCGGGACTGTCGTATTACAACTTTGCCCGGTGTATTGACGATCGTCCTGTCAGAACCGAACGCATCCGCAAACAGGTCAGCGCTGAGATCACGCTCTCCAAAGACGAAGGAAATCTCAATAAGTTAGAAGATACGCTCTCGGAACTGACGGACTATCTGATGACGCGTCTGCGTAAAAATGATTTCCTCGGTCGCTCGCTGACGTTAAAAGTACGTTTCCATAACTTCAAGACAATCACAAGAACTCAGACGTCTAACTCAGTCTTTAATGAGAAATCCCAAATCCTCAAAACAGCTGAGTCTTTGCTTGAAAAAATCGATTTCAACCATCAGACCGTTCGCCTCCTCGGAATCGCCATTGGAAACCGCCTGGAAGAAGACACCGAAAACATGTTGAATCTCGGCGATATGGACGAGCTTACACCCAGGCTTCTTTAAGGCGCCGACGGACTTGACTGAGTCGAGACGCGGAGCGCCGTAAAAATTGCAAAGGTCTGAAGAATCGCAACACCGAAAAGAACGGCTGTAAACATACCGACGTCAAGAAGCGGTCCAAACAAAATCGGTGTCAGAGACTGACCCACATCCATTCCGCAATAAGTAAAACCGTAAACGCGGCCAAATGATTTCTTTCCTAACTTCGCAACCGTCGCTCCGCGAATCATAATGTCTCGGCTCGGTGCTGCCACACCTGTTCCCAGACCCATCAGACACATTAGAACGACTGCCCAATACCCGGTCAGAATCTGAGACGCCAAAATAGCTGCCATCACGGCAGCAAACGTAAGGCACAGAGCAACAACACGATTGCTCGAGATCTTATGCTGATTCGTTAAAAACCCGCCGATCAAAGCGCCCGCGCCGGCGCCCAAGAGATAAGCTGTCAGAGCCGCCGAAGCTCCGGTCAGATTCAAGTGATAGGCATTCTTGAAGATCGTCTGCGAAAAGCTTTGAAGAACGCCGAAGGCCCCAGACGTAAAGAAGAAAAACATGAAGCAGTACCATACATCCGGCACTCGCAGAAATCCGAAAGTCCCCTCTTCTTTCTCTTTCGGAGTCGGCGGTGTAGTGTCACGAACGGAATCTCGAGAGAAAACGCCTCTAAATACAAGCTCGATGACAAGAACAATCAGCGCTACCGAAGAAGCTGCAAACGCCGCACCTCTCCAGCCGAACAAGCCCGCTGTCGTTACCATGAAGAAAGGACAAATTGCCCAGCCGATATTGCCGGTGATGTTATGCCAGGCAAAAGCGTGACCCAAGAAGCGATCACGAATGTTGTAGTTCATCAGCGAATAATCGCTCGGATGGAACACCGAGTTGCCGGCGCCGGCCAGCATCGCCGAGAGATAAAGCATCGGCACATTTTCTGCCATGCCTAAAGCCACGGCACTGGCAATCAGCAAAACCAGGCCTGTATACATTGAGGTCCGGCCGCCCACTTTATCAACCAGAAAGCCGCTCATCGACTGGCCGACTGCGCTCGTGACAAAGAACGTTGTCATCAAGGTTCCGCCCTGAAGGAAATTCATTCCGAAGTGCGGAAGAATCCAAGGGAACAACGACGGAATCACTAAGTGATAGAAATGAGAGCTGGCGTGGGCGATCGAAACGAGAAAAATCGCGAGGATGTCGTGACCGCGAGTTCCTTGTGCGTACATGGCGTGGCTTAAGAGTGTTTTTTCTTATTCTATCCCTCGCGTCTTCCAAAATAAGTTAGGGCCGAGAGATTGTTGGTCTCTCAGCCTCTTAACTCAGATTTGATCAGACGATCTTATCGATTGTCTTTACGGTCTTCAAAAATGAATTTTCCGTCAACATAGTCCACAAACACCGTGTCTCCCGGAGCGTATTTACCCTTAAGGATATCCACCGCAATCTGGTTCTCCAGATAGTCTTGGACAGCACGGCGCAGCGGACGTGCACCGAACAGCGGATCAAAGCCGACCTTACCGATTTCGTCCAGAGCCGCTTCGGTAACATCCAAACCAATATTCTGCTGCTCCATACGTTTAGCAAGCTTACGGATCTGGATACGGGCGATTTCGCGAATAGCCTTCTGATCAAGGGCATTGAAGACAACGATTTCATCAATACGGTTAATGAATTCGGGTCTGAAGTGCTTCTTGACTTCGTCCATTACGGCTTCCTTCACAACTTCAGGATCTTCACCCTGACGGTTCATAATTTCCTGAGAACCGAGGTTAGAAGTCATAATGATGACGGTGTTCTTGAAGTCAACCGTGCGTCCCTGACCGTCGGTCATACGGCCGTCGTCCAATGCCTGAAGCAGGATGTTGAAGACATCCGGGTGAGCTTTTTCAACTTCGTCGAGAAGAATCACGCTGTAAGGTTTACGGCGTACGGCTTCTGTTAAGTAGCCGCCTTCTTCATAGCCGACATATCCCGGAGGCGCTCCGATCAAACGAGCCACGGAGTGTTTCTCCATGAATTCGCTCATATCGATACGGATCATGGCGTCCTCAGTGTCGAACAGGAATTCGGCCAAAGCCTTGGTGAGCTCCGTCTTACCGACGCCTGTCGGACCGAGGAAGAGGAAGGAACCATAAGGACGGTTCGGGTCGGACAGGCCGGCACGAGAACGAAGGATGGCGTCAACGACTTTATCAACCGCTTCTTTCTGTCCGACAACGCGCTTGCCGATGTACTTGGCCATATCCAAAAGTTTCTGGCGTTCGCCTTCCATCATCTTGGAGACCGGAATACCGGTTGCGCGGGAAACCACTTCAGCGATTTCTTCAGCGCCTACCTGCGTACGCAGGAGCTTCGGTTTTTCATCGTAGAGCTTGGTTTCTTCTTTTTCTTCCTTCACCAGCTGTTTTTCAAGTTCGGGAAGTTTGCCGTACTGGATCGCAGCGAGTTCTTCATACTTGCCGGAACGACGAAGCTCTTCCATCTTGGTCTTGAGCTTGTCGATTTCGTCACGGACTTCTTTAGATCCCAACGCGGCGTTCTTTTCTTTCTTCCAGATTTCTTCCAAATCGGAATACTCGCGGCTTAACTTAGCGATTTCTTCTTCCAAACCGCTCAAGCGTTTCTTGCTGGCTTCGTCTTTTTCTTTCTTAACGGCTTCACGTTCAATCTTCAATTGAATCAGGCGACGGTCCAGCTTATCGAGTTCTTCAGGCTTGGAGTCAATTTCCATCTTGATGCGCGCTGCCGCTTCATCAATCAGGTCAATAGCCTTGTCCGGAAGGAAACGATCGGTAATGTAGCGGGCGGAAAGTTCAGCAGCAGCCACAATCGCCGGGTCGGTAATTTCGACACCATGATGAACTTCGTACTTTTCCTGCAGACCGCGCAGAATAGCAATCGTGTCTTCGACGCTCGGTTCGTTGACGATCACTTTCTGGAAACGACGTTCCAGAGCGGGATCTTTTTCGATGTACTTTCTGTACTCGTCCAAGGTTGTCGCACCGATCACATGCAGTTCACCGCGGGAAAGTGCAGGTTTGAGCATGTTGCCGGCATCCATTGCACCTTCTGTCTTACCGGCACCTACCACTGTATGGATTTCATCGATAAACAGAATGATACGGCCTTCTTCGGCAACCACTTCTTTCAGCAGTGCTTTCAGACGTTCTTCGAATTCGCCGCGGTATTTCGCACCGGCGACAAGTCCTGCCATATCGAGACTTAAGACGCGTTTGTTGCGCAGTGTGTCGGGCACTTCACCGTTCACAATACGCTGTGCTAAGCCTTCAACCACAGCGGTCTTACCAACACCGGGTTCGCCGATAAGAACAGGATTGTTCTTACTTCTGCGCTGCAGAATCTGCATCGCACGACGAATCTCGTCATCTCGCCCGATCACAGGGTCGAGCTTTCCTTCTTTGGCCTTTTCGGTTAGGTCAACCGTGTATTTCTTTAGGGCTTCACGATTGTTCTCAGCTTCGGGATTGTCCACTTTTTCACCTCCGCGCACGGATAAAATTGCATTTTCTAGGCTCGGTTTATTGAGGCCTTCCTCTTGCGCAAGGTGTGCGGCGTCACACTTGCTGTCGCATAAAGCTAAAAGGAAGAGATCGGTGGAAATGAATTTATCGCCGAGTCTTTCGGCCTCCCTTTCCATCGAATTAAGAATTGCCATCAACTCACGGCTGATTTGGACATTGTCGGCAGCTCCGGAAACTTCCGGCAGTTTGCCGATCGCTTCCTTCACCTTACGTTCGAGTTCTCTGACTCTCACGCCGGAGCGCTCTAAGAGCGTCCTTCCGGTGCCCTCGGTGTCCTTTAATACCGCAAGCAGCAAGTGAAGCGGATCGATGTACTGCTGGGAACGCTCAACAGCCATCGATTGTGCTTCTCCGAGCAACTCTTGGAACCGAGTTGTAAATTGATCTTGACGCATAAGAGTTTGAATCTCCTTTTGTTAAGGAAACATTCGGAATCAACTCCTGTTCCCCTATGCGTCTATTCTGAAGAGTCCGCGGAGACGGACGTGCGTTTTTCTCTTATTTTGAGCTTATTTGGTCCACCTGGATTTTGCAGCTTCGTCGGTCTCTTTGGCCTGTACCCAACGGGTGCCCTCGCCCACCTTTTCCTTCTTCCAGAACGGGGCTTCGGTCTTTAAGTAGTCAATAATGAACTCGCAGGCTTTAAATGCTTCCCCGCGATGGGCGCCGGAAACGCCGACAAAAACGATCTGATCCGTGGCGAATAATTCGCCGACACGATGAATCACGGTCGCATCCATAATGTCCCAGCGCTTCTTTGCCTCTTCCACAATGGCCGTAAGGGCTTTTTCGGTCATGCCGGGATAGTGCTCCAGCGTCATGGAAGCGACCTCGTCACCTTCGTTAAGGTCGCGAACCGTGCCTAAAAACATCACGACGGCGCCGACTTTGGGAGACGCATGCAGTGCCGCTACTTCAGCCTGAACATCAAAGTCTTCTGTTTGAACTGCAATCTTCATTGACGCCTCTTATAAGTTGAATTCTGTGAATGGGATGTAGGTCACCAAATCGCCCTTCTTCAAGTCAGCTTCAGCCGGAATGTCGGCTAAGCCATCTGCCCAGGTGCAGGAGCTGAGCACTGCCGAGTTTTGAGTTCGGTAGTTTTCCAGCTCTCCGGCGCCGTTGCGGCGGACACGGATGAATTCGCGGCGGGATCCGCACTTGTAATCAAAGGCCAGCGGAAGGATATAACCCTTCACATCAATCTGGCCGCGACCGGAAAGTTTAAGAATCAGCGGCTGAGCAAACAGCAGGAAGGTCACAAAGCCGGAGACGGGATTGCCGGGAAGACCGATAAACGGAACGCCGCGAACTTCACCTTTGGCGACCGGTTTGCCCGGCTTCATGGCGATGCGCCACATCTGCATCTTGCCGAGCTCTTCAACGGCTCGGCGAATAAAGTCGGCTTCGCCTACGCTCATGCCGCCGCTGGTCAGAATGAAATCAGACTTGCGTGAGGCTTTACGGAAAGCTTCCAGAGTTGCTTCAAACGTATCAGGAATATTGCCGTAATCCACCACATCGCAGCCCAGCTGATGGAGCAGTCCGCGCAGGACAAAGCGGTTGGAGTTGTAGATGCCGCCCTCGACAAGCTTTTCTCCCGGCATCGCGAGTTCATCACCGGTGAAGAAAAGCGAAACACGAATCGGACGATAAACCTTAACTGTGGAAACGCCGATGCTCGCGGCAACGCCGAGCGCCGGAGGCGTTAAGCGGTCGCCCTTCTTCAATACAGTCTGGCCGACATCAATATCGCAGCCTGCTCTTCGAATCCAGGCACCGGCTTTAGGATCACAATGGAATTCAACGCTGCCGTCTTCCATCTCGGAAGCTTCTTCCTGAGGTATAACCGCATCGGCTCCCGGAGGGATGGGGGCGCCGGTGAAGATGCGGGCGACAGTGTCGGGTTCAAGTTCAGTACCGACGTGGCCGGCAAAAATTCGCTGAGAAACCGGGAAATTGCGGCGACCGCCTGCAAAATCGGCGCAGCGAACGGCATAGCCGTCCATCTGAGAATTATCCAGAGGAGGGACTTTAATTTCGGAGACGATGTCTTGGGCGAGGATCTTGCCTGCCGAATAAAGGGTCACCATATCTTCTACTTCGGCAACCGCCTCCGCACCTTCCAAAATCTTTGCTTTTGCTTGTTCAACTGTCAGCATTTCCGTGTTTCTCCGTCTTCGAGACCAAGCTCTCGAACTATGAAGCGAGTAATGGGTTCGGCATCATTTATATCAAAAATCGGCAGATTTCCAAATGCCGGGTGTGTCGTATCGGTCACGACCGCAGCGATGCGCTTGTCGTGTGCGCAAATCGGTGTTTCATGCCGTTCGAGCTTGCGCCAAACCTCCAGACGAAGCGCTTCCTGCTCTTCGGTCTTAAAGCCTTCGACAATCACGATGTCCGCAGGATCTAAATGACGAATCAAATCCGAAAGCGTGGGCTTGTCTTTCGGCGTCTCGGTGAGCATGGCCCAGCGTTCGTCGGTATGCACAATAACCTGCGTCGCACCTGCTTCACGAAAACGATAAGAATCCTTCCCGGGCTTATCGATATCGACATTGTGATGGGCATTTTTAACGGCCGAGACTTTGAGGCCGCGCTCAGCGAGCAGCGCGATGATTTTTTCGATCAGGGTCGTTTTGCCGCTGCCGGAGTATCCAACAAAATTAACAATCTTCATAAAAACAAAAAGGCCTGCGGTTAAGCAAGCCTCTTCAAATTAAAACTTATTTCCCGACGTCATGCTCGGCGAGGAAATTTTTAACCAACTGCGCATCCGCAGGCATTTCCAGCACTTTCTGCGGTTTTTCGAGCAGATCTTCGTAGCCGGCCGGAACCGGAGGTTCAAAGCCGACGGCTTCTTTAATCGTAGCTGCAAATTTAGCAGGTAATGCGGTTTCCAAACAAATGGTTTTTACACCCGGGATTCGTTCTTTCACTGCCGCATTGATGCCGTCCGCTGTGTGCGGATCCACAAGGAAGCCGTACTGATCCCAAACGCGCTTGATGCAGGCCAAACGGTCGGCGTGGGTGCTTCTGGAAGCGGTAAAGCCGCTTGCCTTCACAGCTGCCCATTCTTCTGCATTGAGAAGGAATTCCTTCTTCTGAGCCAGCTCGGTCCAGAGCTCTACCACACGCTCAGGATTTCTGCCGGTGATGTCGTAGATATAGCGTTCGAAGTTGGAAGCCTTGGAAATATCCATGGACGGAGAACTCGTCACAAAGGTATGTGCAGAATCGCGAATGCGATAACGGCCGCTGCGGAAGAATTCATAGAGGACATCGTTTTCATTGGTGGCTACGATCAGACGAGCCACAGGGAGCCCCATCTGCTTGGCGATCCAGCCTGCTAAAACGTCACCGAAGTTGCCGGAGGGCACGGAGAATGTGACTTCTTCATCTTCGGATTCGGTCGCTTGGAGCCAAGCGCTGAAGTAGTAAATGACCTGAGCGGCAATTCGTGCCCAGTTAATGGAATTCACAGCGCCGATGTGATGCTCAGTCTTAAAGGTCAAGTCGCCGGATACGGCTTTGACGATATCCTGAGCATCATCAAAACTGCCTTGGACGGCAATATTGAAAATGTTCTTATCCTGCAGGGAATACATCTGAGCTTTCTGGAATTTGCTCATGCGGCCGGCTGGCGAAAGCATGAAGACCTGAATGCCTTCACGGCCTTTCATAGCGTATTCGGCTGCGCTGCCGGTATCTCCGCTCGTGGCGCCGAGAATATTCAGGCGGGTTTCTTTGCGGGCGAGCACAAACTCAAAGAGCGAACCCAAGTACTGCATCGCCATGTCTTTAAAGGCGAGCGTCGGACCGTTGGAAAGCTCGAGAATGCCGAAGTCATTTTCCAGCCAAACGACGGGCGCGATTTTTTTGAAATCCGTGCCTTCGCGGCCGTGACAGTAAACTTCGGGCGTGTAAGTGGTTTCGCACAGACGGGCGATATCCGAGCGCTGCATATCTTTGGCAAAAAGACTTGTCACGGCAGTCGCGAGCTGAGCGTAAGAGAGGCCGCGCCAGTTCTTTAGAGTTTCTTTCGAAACCTGCGGGTAGACCTTAGGCACGAACAAGCCGCCGTCACGCGCCAAACCCTGAAGAACAATTTCGCTGTAAGAGGCGGCGGGCACGCCGCCGCGTGTAGACACGTATTGCATTACTGTAATTCTTCCTTTCTCAGAAGCACGATGGCGCCGCGGACATTGGCCAGCTGCTGCATCGTACGGATGGCTCTTTGAATATCCGCTTCACGGGTGCTGTGCGTCAGCAGAATGATTTCGGTAGAAGCGTCCTCCAAAGGTGCTTCTTTCTGGATCAAAGACTCAATAGAAATCTTGTTGTCGGCCAGAATACGGGCGATTTCCGCCAAAACGCCGGGTTTGTCTTCAACGGGAATGCGCAGGTAGTAAGAGCAGACCGTATCACCGAAGTCAGCAAAAGATTTGGCTTTCGGGTTATGCGTTGTGGTCGGCATACGAGGACGCTCGGAGACAGCCACTTCCGCAGTACGAGCGATATCGATCAAGTCTGCAACCACGGCAGAACCGGTCGGCTCAGAGCCGGCGCCTTTGCCGTAGTAAAGAGAACTTTCGGCGGCGTCGCCTTTCACAACGACGGCGTTCATCGCGCCTTCTACATTGGCGAGCAGGCGGCGTGTGGGAACAAGCGCCGGATGGACGCGAAGTTCGATGCCGTAATCGGTGTACTTGGTGATGCCAAGCAGCTTGATGCGGTAGCCGAGTTCTTCGGCAAACTTAATGTCTTTGGCTTCCAGATGTGTAATGCCTTCGATATGAACTTTAGACATATCGACCGGAACGCCGAAAGCAATAGCCGAGAGAAGCATCAGTTTATGAGCGGAGTCCGTACCTTCGATGTCGAAGGTCGGATCGGCTTCGGCGTAACCCAAGCGCTGAGCTTCTTTGAGCACATCGTCGAAACTGCGTCCGGTATCACGCATGGTAGAGAGGATGAAGTTGCAGGTTCCGTTGATGATGCCGGCGATCGAAGAGACGCGGTTGGCGGCTAAGCCTTCGCGCAGCGCCTTAACAATCGGAATGGAACCGGCAACGGCGGCTTCAAAGGCGACATTGACGCCTTTGGCCTGAGCGGCAGAGAAAATCTCGTTGCCGTGTTCTGCCAGCAAAGCTTTGTTTGCGGTCACGACATGCTTGCCGGCGTCGATAGCGGCCAAAATCAAAGATTTTGCAGGCTCGATGCCGCCCATGGCTTCAACCACAACGTTGACTTCCGGGTCATTAACCAGATCATGCCAATCGTTGGTGACGATCACATCTTCGTCGACCAGAAGTTTAACGCGGTCGACATTGCGGACGGTCACGCGTTTGACCGAGATCGGCGCACCCGCTCTTTGTCTGATTAAAGAATGGTTTCTTTCTAAGATGTCGTACGTGCCTTTGCCGACATTACCGAAACCGGCCAAACCGACTTTGATTTCCGTTGCCATTTCCTCTCCTTGCGTTTAACTATTTTTTCTTGGAAGCTGCTTTTGCCTTGGGTTTCTTAGAACCCTTGGTAGGAATGTTCTTGACCTTGGCGAATTTGGGTGCTGCCGGTTTCTTTTCCGGAGCAGCTGGGGCCGGCTCGCCCTTCCAGCGACGATGGAATTTCTTCGTCTTGGGCTGGATCAGACCGTCTTCTTTGAACATCTGACGAATACCGCGCAGGGCCTGACGAATACGATCGGCGTTTTCGATCAGGGCGATACGCACAAAGCCTTCACCGTATTCACCGAAACCGATGCCGGGAGAAACGGCGACCTTGGCTTTCTCCAGCAGGCGTTTGGAGAATTCCACGCTGCCCATGGACTTGTAGAACTCGGGGAGCTCAGCCCAGATATACATGGAGGCCTTGGGTTTTTCTACCATCCAGCCTAAGTCATGCAGGCCTTTGACCATCACGTCGCGACGGTGTTCGTATTCTTTTCTGACTTCTTCGACGCATTCCTGAGGACCGTTCAAGGCTTCGATCGCGCCGACCTGAATCGGTGTGAAAGTGCCGTAGTCGTGATAGCTCTTGATACGAGTCAGTGCGCCGACAAGTTCACGGTTTCCGACCATGAAGCCGATACGCCAGCCGGCCATGTTGTAGCTCTTACTCATCGTGAAGAACTCGACGGCCACGTCTTTAGCGCCCGGGACCTGCATGATGGAAGGCGCCTTGAATCCGTCGTAGACGATGTCGGCGTAGGCCAAGTCGTGAACGATGTAGACGCCGTGCTTCTTAGCCAGGGCGACGAGTTTTTCAAAAAAGTCGAGATCTACGCACTGAGCGGTCGGGTTGCTCGGGAAACCCAGAATCATGAGTTTGGGTTTCGGGGTCGTTTCCGTCACGGCTCTTTCGAATTCGCTGAAGAAATCGATGCCGGGGCCCATGCGGACGCTGCGGACATCGGCACCGGCGATGATGGAACCGTAAATATGAATCGGGTAGCTCGGATTCGGAACGAGGACCGTGTCGCCACGATCGCAGGTTGCGAGCATCAGGTGAGCGATACCTTCCTTGGAGCCGATCGTAACGATGGCTTCTTTGTCCGGATCAATATCGACGTCCCAGCGTCTCTTGTACCAATCGCTGATGGCCTTGCGAAGACGAGGGATACCACGGGAAGCGGAATAGCCGTGGGTTCCGGGGCGCTGCGCCACTTCGACCATCTTGTCGACGATGTGCTTCGGTGTGTCGCCGTCGGGGTTGCCCATGCTCAAATCAATGATGTCCTCTCCGCGATGACGGGCCGCCATCTTCAGTTCGTTGGTAATGTTAAAGACGTAAGGCGGGAGTCGTTTAATGCGGGGAAAATCGTTATTCATGTGGACCTTCACTTGTTTGTTATCAGTAATCTTTTGAGTTTAATTGAAACATTTCGATTTAAAGATGAATCAAACAGTTTTTGCTGGACGTTCTGTCAACAGGCACAAAAAAACCTCCGACTCGCAGAGGTTTTCTTGGAAAGTTTTGGGTTAGAGGGCATCACTCGCAAAATCCGCCAGGCGGGATCTCTCGCCGCGCTGCATCGTGATGTGCCCCGAGTGCGGCCAGCCTTTGAAGCGGTCTACCACATAGGTCAGACCGGAGGACCCTTCCGTCAGGTAAGGTGTATCGATCTGAGCGATGTTGCCCAAGCAGACGATCTTGGTACCGGGACCGGCACGCGTGATCAGCGTCTTCATCTGTTTCGGCGTTAAGTTCTGAGCTTCGTCAATGATGACGAACTTATTCAGGAAGGTACGGCCGCGCATGAAGCTCATAGACTTAATGCGGATTCTGGAGCGAATCAAATCTTCAGAAGCTCTGCGACCCCAGTCGGATCCGTTGCCGCTGCCGCGGTTCAGAACTTCGAGGTTATCGTCAATGGCACCGAGCCACGGAGCCATCTTCTCTTCTTCCGTGCCCGGCAGGAATCCGATATCTTCGCCCACGGAAATGGTGGCACGCGTGATGATGATTTCGTTGAAGCGTCTCTGCTCCATCGTCTGGGTCAGACCTGCTGCCAGCGTGAGCAGCGTCTTACCGGTACCGGCTTGGCCGAGCAGCGTCACAAAGTCGATGTTCGGATCCATCAGGAGATTGAGCGCAAAGGCCTGCTCTCTGTTTCTGGCGTTAATGCCCCAAACCGTGTGCTTCGGATTGAGGTAGTCATCAATCAAACGCACGGTGGCGCGGTTGCCTTCGACCGACATGACCTGTGCATAGAACGGTGTGGCGCCTTCCTGTTCATACCAAATGAACTGGTTCACGAGGAAGCTCGGAACGAGAGACCCTTCGATCTGATACCAAGTACGACCGTCTTTCTGCCAAGACTTGAGGTTTCTGCCGTGTTCGTCCCAGAAGTTGGCTGGCAACTTGAGCGTTCCTGAGTAAAGGATGTCGCTGTCCTCGATCATCTTGTCGTTGTAATAATCTTCAGCGACAAGGTTGAGGGCGGCAGCCTTCAGACGCATGTTGATGTCTTTAGACACCAAGACGACGTCGCGGTCTTTGACGCTTTCCTTCAAGCCTTCCACCACGGAAAGAATCTGGTTGTCGGCTTTGCCCTGCGGCAGCATCGGAAGCTTCACGTCAAAGGGCTTGGTCTGAATGAACAGACGGCCAGTTGCTTCACCGTGGTTCAGTGTTTCAAGCGGAATGCCTTTGTCGATCGGGCCTTCCAAATTCTGCAGGATGCCGTCAAGCGTACGGCTGACCTGACGAGCGTTGCGGGCCACGTCGGTCATACCGCTCTTGTGGTTATCGAGCTCTTCGAGCGTCATCATCGGCAGATAGATATCGTGTTCCTGGAAGCGGAAGATACTCGTCGGATCGTGCAGCAGCACGTTGGTATCAAGCACATAAAGTTTGTTCTTGCCGTCGTGCTTGAGATTTTTGTTTCTTCTGTGTGCCAGCGTCGTTTCTTTGAGAACCTCTTTGGTTTCAACCGGCGCGGCGGCTTTAACTTCCTGCTTGGCTTCTTTAGCGGAAATCGGTTCAACGGTTGTTTTCGTGCGCAGAGTCTTCGCTGCTACAGCAGGTTTAGCTGCCGCCTTGGTTTTACGAGGCGCGCGGGCTGCTGTCGGTGCCGGCGCCTGTGTCGGCAGTTCGGCCGGAATGTCGGTGAGGACAGATCCCTTAGCGACCGGGGCTTTTGGTAATGGCATATGTGTTCCTTCGGGCTCTTCTTTAGAGGAGAGCGGCTTAAAAACCTATTCTTTCTTTGATGCTCGCCGTCTCAATCAAATTACGAGAGCCGCAATTACAATGCCGATCATTGTAAAGGCCAGTCCGAGTTTGATGACGATCCCGATCATCATTCCGAGCCATGTGGCAAAACCGACCTTACCGCTTTTGAGAAGGTCTCGATGATCAATAAATTCGCCGATGGCTGCGCCGAGCAGCGGCATAAAAATCAACCCCCATAAACCGGTGAAGATGCCGATAATGGTACCGATAAAGGATCCTAAAATGCCGAGTTTGGTTGCCCCGGCTTTCTGCGCGCCGAGCGTCTGTGCAATCCAGTCGACAATCAGACCGATAACGGTCAGCACGGCAAGAATCACCAGCGTCATCACGCTAATTTCGTTGTAATGATCGATGAATGCGGCCAGCCACGCACCTGCAAAGATGAGCGGGAGCCCCGGAATCATCGGGACGATAGTGCCTGCAAAGCCGATGACCATGAGGGCAGCGGCGATGACCCAAAGAATAATATCCAGCATTGATTAATAACCTGCGTGCATTTGTGCCGGTGTGGCTCTGCTGACAAAACGCGTATACATACCTTGGAAGATCAGATTCACGGTACCGGTCGGACCGCTTCGCTGCTTGGCGATAATTGCTTCGGCATCGCTCGGCGCATTGGAATCCACCGCCGGCATCGGCTGACCGTCTTCCCCCATGTCGTCCGTCTTCTGCTGATAAGCGACTTCACGGTACAGAAAGATGATGACGTCGGCGTCCTGTTCGATAGAGCCGGACTCTCGCAAGTCACTCATCAGCGGACGCTTGTTGGGACGGGTATCCACTTCACGCTTTAACTGAGAAAGCGCGATCACGGGAACCTTCAGTTCACGGGCAAGACCCTTGAGGCCGCGGGAAATTTCAGCAATTTCCTGGGCGCGGTTCGCGTCATTGCGTCCGCCGGATTCGCCGGACATCAGCTGGAGGTAGTCAACCACGATCAGACCGAGCTTGCCGCCTACACGGCTCATCAGCTGACGGGCGCGGCTGCGCAGATTCAAAATGGAAATACCGGCGGTATCGTCGATGAAGATCGGCGCTTTTTCCAGAGATTCGGCGGCGTCGTAGAATCCGCGCCAGTTTTCCAGATGACCGGTTTTGAGTTCTGACTGTGGAATTTCTCCCTTGGCGCTGAGGAGACGACCGGTAACTTCTTCGGCTGACATTTCCAGCGAGAAGACCCCGACAGGCAAGCCTTGATTGCTGCCGACGTGCAGCGCGATATTCAAAGCAAACGCGGTTTTACCCATGGCCGGACGACCGGCGATGATAATGAGCTGACCGTCATGCATACCGCTCGTCATACGGTCGAGATCCGGGAAGCCCGTGCTAGTGCCGGAGACATTGCTCGGGTTGTCAATCTCGGAGAGTTCACGAAGATGATCCGTGTAATCGGCCAAAACCGCGTCGATTTTTTGGAAACCGCTGGACGAGCGGGACAAATCCTCACTGATGCGAAGGACTTTTGCCTGAGCTTCGTCCAACAAATCCTTGGCTTCGCGAGCGCCAGGATTCATGGAGTCATTGATGATGTCGTTACCGGTTGTAATTAAACGGCGGCGAATCGAACGGTCGCGAATAATTTCCGCGTAGCGCAGAACGTTAGCCGCACCCGGACTGTAATCCGCGAGTCGGTTGAGATATTCGAGGCCGCCGGTCTCTTTTTCGAGACCGCCCTCACGCAGGATGTCGTGGACCGTCAGAATATCGGCCGGCTTTCCCTGCGAGAGCAAGCGCTTAATGTTTTCGAAAATTAAGCGGTTTCCGTAGTCATAAAAGTCCTCCGAATCGATTTTTCCGCCGATCAAGTCGAACGTATTGTTATCGATCAGGAGTGCGCCCAAAACACCGTCTTCAGCCTCTTTTGAGTAAGGCGGAGTGCGGTATTGCTGGACTTCACGATCTTCGCTGCGAATATCGGGCATCGTATTTATGAACTTCCTTTTTTCCAAAAGCAGATGAGAAAACTATAGCTGAAAGAGCAGAGACATGAAAAAAAGAAGCCTCCCAAAAATGTGACATTTCTGAGAGGCATTTTGAAGACCGAAGTCTTCAGGAATTTCTTCCTCAATTAGGCTTCAGCAACAACCTGAACGTTGACATTAGCAACGATGTCGTGGTGCAGGTCGATCTGCAGCGGGTACTCGCCGACGGCTTTGATAGCACCCAGCGGTGTACGAACCTGGCTCTTGTGGATATCGTAACCAAGTTTTTCGAGGGCTTCGGCAACGTCCATGTTGGTCACAGAACCAAACAAACGACCGTCGACGCCGGCCTTGGAAGCGATAGTGATGGTCAGACCATCGATCTTGCCCTTGAGCTCTTCAGCCTTAGCAAGACGTTCAGCCTGAGCGCGTTCGAGTTCAGCCTTGTGGGCTTTGAATTCTTCGATCGCAGCTGCTGTAGCACGCTTAGCCTTCTTTGTCGGGATCAGGTAGTTACGAGCGAAACCGTCTTTAACTTTGACGACGTCGCCGAGCTGACCGACGTGAGGAATAGATTCAAGCAGAATGATTTGCATGTTGATTTCCCCCGATTACTGATTGTCGGTGTAAGCAAGAAGAGCAAGGAAGCGAGCACGCTTAATTGCTGTGTCGAGCTGACGCTGATAGTGAGCCTTCGTACCTGTCAGGCGAGCCGGCATAATCTTGCCGTTTTCCTGGATGAAGTCGCGAAGTGTGTCGATATCTTTGTAATCGATCTGGTCAACATGATCAACTGTGAAGCGGCAGAATTTTTTACGCTTGAAAAGCGCGTTCTGCTGATTAGGGTTACGAGGTCTACCCTTTCCTTTGGCACCAAAAGCCATGATTTACTCCTTTTCGAATTCCGTTATATGCAGGACAAGTTTGCGTGAACGCGCCGAAGATGTTGTCAGAAACCCTCTGAATTTCAAACGGCTTCCGAGCTCCACCTCATTGAGAGCCTTAGCAGCCGGACCGACTGCCGCCGCTTCTGCGGAAAAGCTCAGTTTTCTATCCGATCCGGCTTCTTGGACCACCGACATATGGCGGATGGCCAGGTCAAGAATGGGAACAGAAGCTAAGGTGTAGCGGATGACGTCTTTCTTTTCAAGAATTCCGTCCAGTTCGAACGAGTTCACCTCGCAGTCCTAAATTAAGCCTGGGCTTCAGCCGGGGCTTCTTCAGCAGCCTGAGGTGCGGGAGCAGCAGCTTCAGCAGCAGCGCTGGCAGCCTTACGGGCTTCTTCTTTCTCGACAGCCTTCATCATCGGAGAAGGTTCTGTCTCAGCCTTCTTCATTTTCACGGTGAGGTGACGAAGAACGGCGTCGTTGTAACGGAAATTGTTTTCGAGTTCTTCAAGAACTTCGGGGCCGCATTCGATGTTCATCAGAACATAGTGGGCTTTCACGAGTTTCTCGATCGGGTAAGCCAGCTGACGACGGCCCCAATCTTCGAGACGGTGAATCTTACCGCCGTGGCTTTCCACAGCAGCCTTGTAACGCTCAATCATCGCCGGAACCTGTTCGCTCTGATCAGGATGGACGATGAAGCAAATCTCATAGTGACGCATTGAACCTCCTTATGGGAAATAGTCGCCCGGAGCGTCTTCCGGTGTGACAAGGACTAGAAAGTGCGTGATTCTACACCACTTTCAGTAGAAAAAATCCTGATTACTAAATTAGTTACGAAAAACAAGTCGAGGAATAGCCTTAATGAAAATGAGATGCCTGCTTGCTTAGCCTATTACTCTACGAACATCCGGGTTGAATGGTGTGTGCTGCGTTTTCTACTATTCGAATCGACCTATTAGTTCTAATAGTTGAACCTTCCTTGAGTACTCCTGAAGAGAAATTATTTCTCCGGTGTTCGTTAATCGTTGCAAAAAACACATTGGCTACACCTGTCTTTCATGGAGGAGCCGCTTTTCCCATCAGATAGGGCTCCGTGCCGGGATCTGTAGGAAAGGACTTGCAACAGATCAAAAAATCGAGGCCGTGATTTAGCACGACCTCTGACTTAGCAAACTTCAGATTCCGCTTAAGGCGGATACTGATCAGCCAACAGTACGCTGACGCACGGTTTCAAACAAACAAATACCGGCAGCAACGGAAACATTCAGACTTTCGACCGTTCCCAGCATCGGAATCTTCGCCAAGTCACTGCAGCGGCGGCGCGTCAATTGACGAAGACCGTCGCCTTCGGCGCCGAGTACCCAGCCGAAAGCGCCCTTTTGATCAAATTCATAAATGGTCTTTTGAGCTTCACCGGCTGTGCCGATGATCGGAACACCGGCGTCAACGAGCTCAACAATCGAACCCGCCAAATTCGTAACTCGCACAATCGGAACGGTTTCAGATGCGCCGGCGCTGGCCTTCACTGCCGCAGCCGTTAATGTGGCGGAGCGGTCTTTCGGCGTGATTACGGCAGATACTCCTGCCGCATCAGCGACACGGAGGCAGGCACCGAAATTGCGCGGATCGGTCACGCCGTCCAAAAGCAGTAGAAGCGGATTACCGGCGAGATTATCCATCAATGTGTCGAAGGACATGCCGATATCGATCGGTGCAGCTAAAGCAATCAAACCCTGATGCGGAACTTCATGAGAAAAGCCGTCCAGGCGATTGTTGTCGGCCTGCATCAAACGAATGCCGGCCTTTTCAATCTCTTCAATCATCCTGCGCATACGCTGATCGCGGCGCTTCGGATCATAGTAGACGATGCGAATCGACGAAGAATCGCGTTTCATTCTCGAGGACACGGCATGGAAGCCGGCTAGGACTGTATCTTCTTTTTTCATGAGCGTTTCTTTGCAACAGACGGTGCTTTCTTCGTTTTTCTCGCTGCCGGCTTACGCGGTGCGGCAGAAGATTTTACGGTTTTCCTTTTGGCTTCGGTCTTCGGCCTGCTTTGACGATTCTTCGAAACCAAAGCGAATTCTATTCTTCTTGCGTCGAGATCGCAGCGGGCAACCTTAACAGTGAGCTCGTCGCCCAAGCGATAACGCAACCCGGAGTCTTCGCCGTAAATTTCATTGGACTTATCGTCAAAGACGAAGTAATCATCCCCAAGGCCGGAAATATGAATCGCGCCTTCGACATACAAGTCTTCAAGCGTCACAAAGATTGCAAAGGGACTTACACCCGAAATCACGCCTTTAAAGACCTGGCCGAGTTTCTTCTGCATATAGTTGCATTTCAGCCAAGCCATTACATCGTAACTGGCTTCATCGGCACGGCGTTCATGGGCAGAACACAGAAGGCCGAGCTTTTCCCACAAGTCGATATGCGCAACCTTCTTCTTGTCATCGGGTTTTGCCTTGCAGATGATTTCTCTTGTCTGAACCGGAACATCCGCTTCATTGGGTTCAACCAAAATCTTCGGCACGTATTTCCGGCGCCGTAAGATACCTCGGATAGCGCGATGCACCAGCAAGTCAGGATAACGGCGGATCGGTGAGGTGAAGTGCGTATAAGCGTCATAAGCCAGGCCGAAGTGACCGACGTTATGCGGGCTGTAGACGGCCTGCTGCATGGAGCGCAGCAAAATCGTCTGAATCATTGCCTTATCCGGACGATCAGCGATCGATTCCAGCACCTTGGCATAGTCTCCCGGAGTGGGGGAATCTCCGCCGGGCAGCGTCACGCCGAACGGCGCCAAAGTTGCCCTGGCTTTTTCCAGACGATCCTGGCTGGGCGGTTCATGGACACGGTAGAGACACGGAGCCTTATTCTTCTGCAGGAAGTCGGCTGCACAGGTGTTTGCCACCAGCATCATTTCCTCAATGAGGCGATGAGCGTCATTGCGTTCGCGCGGCAGAATCTGTTCGATCTTGCCCTGCTCATTGGCGACAATATAAGTTTCAACCGTCTCAAAATCCATCGCGCCGCGCAATTCACGGCTCTTGATCAGATTCTTGTAAAGATCATAGAGATCCTGGACGTTGCCAAGCACGTGTTCCATGACCTTGGCTTCAGGACCGTTCGGGTTGCAGAGTGCGGCCCAAACATTGTCATAAATCAGTCGTGCCGCCGAACGAATCACAGCTGGGTAGAACTGGTAGGCTTCTACCAATCCGTTGGCGCCAATGATCGCGTCGCACACCATGGTGCAGCGGTCAACCTGCGGATTCAAAGAACACAAGCCGTTAGAAAGCTCTTCCGGCAGCATCGGGATAACGCGTCTCGGGAAGTAGACACTCGTTGTTCTTAACTGAGCGTCCTTATCAATAGAGCAACCGGGTTTGACGTAATGAGAAACATCGGCAATGGCTACGAGCAGACGGAATTTGCCTTCTTCCACAGGTAAGCAGTAAACAGCATCGTCGAAGTCTTTGGCATCTGCGCCGTCAATCGTCACAAACGGAATATCACGGAGGTCTACTCTATCTCGAAGATCGGACTTCGTTACAGAGTCAGAGAAACGCTTAATTTCTTTCTTTGTTTCTTCGGAGAACTTGTAGGGAAGATCGAATTTACGAACCGCGATTTCTGTTTCCATTCCCGGCTCGTCGATCGTTCCCAAAATTTCGACTACGTGGCCGACAGGACTATTAGTGAGAAGGCCTTTATCTTCAAGTTCGGCCACGACGATCTGAGAAGGCGTTGCGCCTAAAGAGCGGCCCGGTGCAATTAAGATCGTTTTGCAAATTCTTGCGTCTTCAGGCACCACAATTCCGACGCCGCGTCTCAGTTCAAAGCGGCCGACAATGCGTTTTAACTTGCGATCGGCAAGTTCGACGATATCGGCTAAAACTCGACCCCTGTAGTCGGTTCCTGCTTCTCTAGCGACAACAATATCTCCGGGAAGAACTTTGGTCATTTCTTCCGGAGAGATGTACATATCGGGAACGTCTTCTTCGCAAATCAGGAATCCGAATCCGTCACGGTGTCCCTGCACCACGCCGGTATGAAGTTTGGCAGAAGAGGTCAGGAGAACAATGTCTTCCCGATTCGTAAAGATTCTTCCTGCCTCTTTCAATTTATTGAAAGCGCGATCAAAGACCTCAGAGGAGATGCCCTTATGAGAAAGCATCACATACTCTTTCAGGTCGTCCATTTCCATCGGGAATCCGGCCGTCCTCAATTCCCGTTCAATTGCCTTTTCAGCCGCTTCCACTCCGGCAGCCAGGATGGCACGCTGCGGCTTAGCAGAAGTCAACGCAGACTTCTGTGTGGTTTTATTCTTCGCAGTAATTTTGAGCCTCAACTAATTAATGTTGATCCTATTTATGCTGGATTGTAATTGCTGAGGTTGCTAACAAAGTCCTAAGATCGCTCAGAGTGGAGATATTTGATTTCGGCCTTCAGGTACTAAAAATATCAATCCAAATTAAGCACATCCAGCATTCCGAGTCCGCGGAACTGGGGAAGAAGCAGAATTAACAGAACAACAATCAAAAGAAAGACCAGTCCGTAGGCAAACTGATGATCCGTTAACTGCCTGAAGAAACGGTATTGGCCTCCCGACGGATTCTGTTCATAGCGGTAGCCTGAGACTTGGAAGTTTTCAGGGAGCTCTGTTTCCCAGTAATAATCGTTCAGACGATATTCATTCCAAACTTTGGGATCTTTTTGACTTCCGAAAGTATCCAGATCTCCGGGCCTTCGAAGATCTCTCAGATAAATCGGACGACGCTCAATGATTTCCTCTCTTTTACGAAAGCGGATGCCCTGTTCATCCAAAAGCTTCTCGTAAGCCAAATCATGTTTCTTCTGCAGATTGGCGAGAAAACGATAAGCTTTTTCGTCCGCTTGGTATTGGCTATCAGCCTCAATCGTGAAGCATTGGTTTTCCAGATAAACCGATTCGTAATAGGGAATCGGATAAAACTCGGTCGACGAAATAGCCTTAGGGACGCAATAACGAAAAAGCACAGAAACACCGCATGGAAAATTGAAGTTGAATCAAGACCGGCTGTATTGCCGCCTGAACTTGAAAAAGGATTCTAACGACAAAGCGTCGGCTTAAGAAATGTTTCTGCCGACTGCGCCTTTGGCACAAAAAGACGGCTCCTTTGCCTATTTTTATCTATGTGAAATCGGTTCGCCTAGAACGAGACGCAGGAAAATTCGGGTCTCGGTGCCGGTTTGGCTCAGCGTTTCTAACGTAGAAACAGCGTGATAAGTGATTTTTGCCTTGGAGACTTCTCAGTCTTCAAGGCTTTTTAGTATTTCAGATCAGAAAAAAGTACGATCAAGCAGGATTACTTTCGAAAAAGATTTGCTCAGACAAAGTTTTGGGGTAGTTGTAGGTATCCGCTTCATCCATACATCCTCTCAGCCAGCGGTAGTACGGTCCAAAAGCTCGGGACTCACGAGTACGAATTCTCAGTCTCGCTCCCATTTTTTCTCCCGAACCCAGTTATGAAGTACTTTGTCGAGCCAAACCGAAGAGCAGTTAGTGACCAGAACCTGATATTTTCTCGTCAAAGGAACCGGCATTCGAATCATCTTTCGGCCTTCTCTGTTAAAAACCTTGTGCCGAAGTTGAGCGCCCAAGCCGAAGTAAATGCCTTTAGCTTGTCTTCCTTACTCAATAGCGATAAACAGCAGACGCCCACTCGATCAGAGAGACTGGCAAGTTCAAACTGAACTTGCAGCAGTTCGTTGATTAGACTGTCTTGCTTGGCGAGTTCCGCCAAAATATTCCGCGGAACATAAGCGACTTCGGCATTTGTGATCGCTAAGTAGTGTCCGGCTCGGGCCGTCAGGAGAAGAAATTCAAGTTACCGGCCGCCAAATGACCAGGTGTGGAAAGCGCAATTGCAGGACTGTCTCCTTTTGTTGAGCCGATCGCACGAGCAGTCACGCCTCTAGTAGCGAGGACCACGTGGTCAACACGTTCACCCGGAGAAAATACTCTTTCTTCTTTCAGCGTTTTGGAAAGACCTAATCTCAAGAAAATCCTCACCAGCACCGGATGAAGGCGATGATGGATCCAAGGCATTACCGGAACTTTAGAAAAAATGGCTCCTGTCGAGTTCGCATTGTTTTTACCTTGAACAATCGATACGTACCAATTTTGAGTGAACCTTGCCATAAGCTCTTTCCAACTAACCTTAGTAACGTGAACCATGCAGAAGCTAGGCAATCATCGAAGGGATGATTAATTTTCACCCTAAGGAATTCCTACGATTCGTCAATAATGGAACGCGTTTTTACCGTAATTAACCCCAAATTAAGTTAAGGATTTGCGTAAAAAGGCTATTAACCTCTCCAAATACTCATGAATTATCGAGAACTAAAAGTCAAATCTGAAACCGTCTCTTTAGAAAGAACGGAAGCATCGAGCGCTTTAGGTCGCGCAAATAGAATTGAAAGTGAGAATTTAAACTAACCACGCAACCCGCTAATGAAATGAAGGCTCGGATAGTTCTAGGGATTTTTGGGACAAAGAAAAACCCCGCAAATCTACGAGGTCTTAAGAATTAGGTCTGGTGCCCGGGACTGGACTCGAACCAGCACGCCCGTGAAGGCGCTAGCACCTGAAGCTAGTGCGTCTACCAATTTCGCCACCCGGGCAACAGAGAAATGAAATTTTACCTATAAGATTCGATTTTTGCAAACACCTATATAGACTCTATTTGTAATAAATTATTTCAAATGAGCTTCGATTTCAATTTATCGGTCCCGGAGAATGCGAAGGGCAAAAAGAAAACCTCGCGAATCTGCGAGGTCTCAGGAATAAATCTGGTGCCCGGGAATGGATTCGAACCAGCACGCCCGCGAAGAGTGCGTCTACCAATTTCGCCACCCGGGCACAGTAAGCCGCAAAATTATTTATCCTCAAGGCAAACGGTTTTCAAGGCCCTGTCACACCATCATTATTCGGGTTTTCTTTTTCCCTCTACTTTGGCTACCAGCTGTCCGAGGCGCATTGTGTCGTACTCTTCGAACGGCTGGTGAATCCAAGGATTATCTCCGAGATATTCGACATAGTAGTCAGGTTCAACCTGAGAGCAACCTTTCCACCACAAAACAGCAGTGCGAACTTCGGTCACGCCCGGATAGTTGTTCTGAAGGTGCTCAACAACCTTCTTCAAAGTCAGTCCGGAATCGACCAAGTCGTCGACCAATAGCACTCTTCCTTTGAGAGAGTCAGGACGGCTGGAAGCAATGTACTTACCGATGTCCAAACTTCCCTGAATCGTGCCGGCAGCTTCTCTATAGGAGCTGGTCGACAAAATGTTCAGCGGCATATCGAAAATTCTAGAGAGGATGTCTCCGGGGCGAAGGCCGCCTCGAGCTAAGCAAAGCAAAGAATCAAACTTCCAGCCGCTGTCATAGACATTAAAAGCCAGAGTCTCAATAAGGCGGCGATATTCTTCCCAAGAAACGTGAAGATCTTTCATTCCTATTCCTAATTATTCAAACGGGTTATGAAGCAAAATTGTCTGAGCACGATCCGGGCCGGTAGAAACAACTGCGATCGGGCAGCCGGCAACTTCGGACAGACGAGTTAAATACTTCTGAGCGTTAACGGGCAAATCTTCCCACTTTGTAATACCAAAAGTCGGTTCTTTCCAGCCGGGGAAGTCTTCGTAAATGACTTTGCACTGAGCAACTTCTTCAGCGCCGACAGGCATGATGTCGATCCTTTCGCCCTTGTATTCGTAGCCGACGCCCAAACGAACGGTTTCAAAGCCATCCAAAACGTCGAGCTTCATCACAGCCAGACCGCTTAAGCCGTTCCATTCAACAGCGCGGCGAAGAGCAGCACCGTCGAACCAGCCGCAGCGGCGGGGACGACCGGTCACTGCACCGAATTCATTTCCTTTCTTAGCAATGGTCTTGCCGACTTCATCAAAGAGTTCGGTCGGGAAAGGACCTGAACCGACGCGTGTGCAGTAAGCCTTCGTGATACCAAGGATGTAATTGAGTTTCTGAGGGCCGACACCGGATCCGGGGCTGGCAAAGCCTGCAACGGTGTTGCTGGAAGTGACGAACGGATAAGTTCCGTGGTCGATGTCGAGCATGGTTCCCTGAGCTCCTTCGTACAGGAACTGTTCGCCTTCCTTCATCTTAGTGTTGAGAATGTGAGAAATGTCGCGAATCTTCGGAACAATTCTCGGAGCCATTGCCAGCGTATCTTCGATCATCTTTTCGACGTCGACAGGTTCGCTGTTGTAATAGTTCGCCAGCAGGAAGTTGATGAGCTTGCAGTTTTCACGAACTTTTTCTGCAAAGACTTTCGGTTCTGCCAAGTCTCTGACATGGACAGCGCGGCGAGCGATCTTGTCTTCGTAGGCCGGCCCGATGCCACGGCCGGTCGTACCGATTTTCTTATCGCCTAAGGCGTTTTCACGAGCGTGGTCGAGCGCGATGTGGTACGGGAGAACCAGCGGACACTGACCGGAGACAAAAATACGATCTTCGGCATCCATTCCGTGAGCCTTCAGGTCGTCGATTTCCTTCAGCATTGCTTCGGGGCTAACAACTGCACCGTTACCGATGTAGCACTTGACGTGAGGATGCATAACACCGGAGGGGATCAAACGAAGAACCGTTTTCTGGCCGTTGATCACGAGTGTGTGGCCTGCATTGTGGCCGCCGTTGAAACGGACAACGCCTTGTACACTTTCGGTGAGCCAGTCAACGATCTTGCCTTTGCCTTCGTCGCCCCACTGAGCGCCGACAACGACTACATTTTTACTCATTTCATCCTCTTAAAAAATTAACGGTTCGACGTACGGGCCGCTACCGTCCAAACACCATTGATACAAACTAATTCTTCATCCAAGCGGAAAGATTCTTCCAGCGAAGCAACATTGTCTTCAGGCAGTTTTTCAATCACGATGTCGCCGTTTTCGCGAAGTTCACGAATGCGGGACTGCAGGGCGGCATCGTCCAGCCTGTTGGGCGCCAAGATCGCATAAGGACGCTTTGTGTCCATCACGGCGATAATCTCGCGCAGGTATAACGTAAAACCGACCGCGGGACGTTTGCGTCCGAAACGCTCACCGATATCATCGTAACGACCGCCGCGCAGAATCGGCTGATAACGGCCGGGAATATTGACGCTGAAAGTCACGCCGGTGTGATAGTTGTAACCGGCAACGTCAGCGAAATCATAGCTGACGATATCTGCGCCGGATTCACGACCGAGTCTGCGGACGCTTTCCAGAATTTCCGGAATTTCCGGATAATCGGAAAATTCTTCGATAACTTGATTGAGAACGTCTTCCGAACCGAAGAGCATCGTCAGGCGAATTAAATCATCAACGGTTTTCTCTTTAAGAACACCTCTGAGCTCCTCAAGTGCAGAGCGGTCCTTATGACTCAAAGCAAAGAGAATTTGGTCCTGAACAACTTCACTTACAGGATCACTGTCCAGAATTGCCTTGACCACACCGGTGTGGCCTAAATCTAAGAAAATATTTTCAAGACCGAATTGACGCAGAGACTCAATTCCCAAACAGATCACTTCACGTTCGCTTTCCACACTGGAAGAGCCGAACATTTCAACACCGGCCAAGTACGGCTGGCGCGAAGCAAGAGGATGCAGAGGACGTGCATGGAGAACGCTTCCAACATAGCAGAGGCGGGATACACCCGAACGATTGAGAATGTGAGCATCGATTCGAGCAACCTGCGGCGTCATATCGGCGCGGATGCCCATCGTCTTTCCAGTTACCTGGTCGACGATTTTAAAAGTTCTGAGATCCAGATCTCCGCCCGTTCCTGTCAGAAGAGAGTCAACGTACTCCACCAGAGGAGGACGGACGACTTCAAAACCGTGGCTTGTCACCAGTTTTAGGAAAGAACTTCTAAGATGCTCTATGGCCCTCGCCTCTCGTGGAAGCATATCCGCGATATTTTCAGGTAGCAGCCATACTGACATAAAGATCCTTTCTAAAAAAGCAATGAACCGGCCCAAACGAGCACCAGCCCTAAGACTACACTTTCTAACCCGATATAACGGATTTTCTCGCTAGGAAATCGTGAGATAAATCTCACGGCGCGCTTCCATAAATCAGGAGCCAACATAGGTAAAAGGCCTTCAAGTACAAAGCAGAAACCCAGTACGTACAAGAAGGCCTTCATGATTTAGATCACAAAAAATTTATGGTTGTTTATTGGCTTGAGCTTCACCGCGGGAATTCTTGAGATAGTCGAAGAATTCGCTGCTCGGATCCACCACCATCATGTCCTGAGGTTTATTGAAGGACTGGCGATAAGCATCCAGTGAACGGTAGAACTTCGCAAACTCCGGATCTTTGCTAAATGCTTTGGCGTAAAGTTCGTTAGCTTGAGCGTCGCCGGAACCTTTAATGTTCTGAGCGTCACGATAAGCTTCGGCCAAAACAACGGTTCTTTGACGATCGGCGTCAGCCTTGATCTTTTCGGCTTCAGCAGCACCCTTGGAGCGTTCTTCGCTGGCAACGCGCTTACGTTCGGCTTCCATGCGGCGATAGACAGACTCAGAAATTTCCGGTGTGAAATCAACTCGCTTGAGTCGGACGTCAACAACTTCAATACCTAAGTCGGAAACGCGCTTCTGGAGCGCTTCAGAGATTTCTGCCATTGCGCGTGCTCTGTCGCTGGACGTGATGTCGTTTACCGTGCGGCGGTTTACAACCTGGTTGAGCACGTCACGAAGCAGCGCAGACATACGGTCGTCCGCAGCGCGCTCGCTGCCCTGGAAGGAAACCCAGTAGCGGCGCGGATCATTGATACGCCACTTGACATAGGAATCAATCATCAGGTTCTTCTTCTCGCTGGTTTGAACCAAGTCCGCTGCGGGCGTGTCGATTGTGAGAATACGTTTGTCCAAATAGACAACATTCTGAAGCGGTGACGGCAGTTTGACATGCAGACCCGGTGTAGAAACAACGCTCTTTAATTCACCGAGCATGAAGACTAAGGCGTACTCACGCTCGTTGACCGTGTAAAGGCAGGTTCTCGCGAGCAAGGCGCCAAAAAGAATAACAATAACTAAGGAAAGTAATTTTTTCATCTTTCTGTCCTTATCTCAAAGTGCGGGATAAAAGACGGGAAGTAGGCTGACTCGCGTCCGGTGTTAAAGGCGGCTGATCTCCGCCGGGCAGATTATGCGTCTGCTGGGCAGATGAAGCAGGAACGTTCGGCTGCACAGGTGCGGCCGCAGCTGCAGGCGCCGGTGCCGGAGCAGCTCGTTTAGCCAACTGATCCAACGGCAGGTACAACAGGTTATTGGAAGACTTATTGTCAACCATTACCTTGGTCGTGTTGTTGAAGATCTGCTGCATGGTGTCCACGTACATACGGTCGCGGGTCACCTTCGGAGCTTTCTCATACTGTGCGTAGACCTGATTGAAGCGGTTTGCGTCACCTTCGGCTTGAGAGACAACACGAGACTTGTAAGCTTCAGCCTCCTGACGAAGTCGTTCTGCCAGACCGCGGGCCTTAGGCACAACATCGTTGGCGTAAGCCTCTCCTTCATTAATCTGGCGTTCTCGGTCCTGACCGGCCTTAACGGCATCATTGAAAGCGGCCTGAACTTGTTCAGGCGGCTGAGCATTCTGAATGGCGACGGACAGAACCTGAATACCTGAGTGGTAGCGGTCCAGCATTTCCTGCATCAGCTTTTTAACTTCTTCTGCAATTTCCTGCTTGGACTCGAACAAAACGCTGTCCATCTTCTTGCGGCCGACCACTTCGCGCATGGCGGACTCGGCAGTCTGAACAACTGCACCCATCGGATCGCGGGTGCGGAACAAGAACTCTTCAGCGCCGTTGCCCTGCTTAATTCGATACTGAACATTGAACATCACGTCAACAATGTTCTCGTCGTCGGTCAGCATGAGCGCTTCTTTAAGACGCTGTGTACCGCCTCTCAAACCGATTTCAGCCTTACGGACGGAAGAAACGTCGACCAAAGCAACGTCCTGAATCGGATAAGGCAGGTGCCAGCGGAAACCGGCGTTGGTACTTTCGGTGTAGCGGCCGAAAGTCGTCACGACGCCGTTCTGACCTTCCGGAACAATGTAGAAACCGGAAGCGAGCCAAGCGGCCAAAGCGATAACAATGGCGGAAACAGCCATTCCGCCGGAGAATGAAGACGGAACTTTAAACTGCGGGAAAGAGTTTCCGCCGCCGTTTCCATTGCCGCCGCCATTGCCGAACGAATTCTGCTGATTTTTGAATTCGTGGTCTTTGCGCAACGGGGGTTCGTCGAAGTCGTAGTCTTCGTTTTTCTGATTTTGTGTCTGAGAAGAAGCTGACGGCTCTTCTTTCTGAGCATTGCGATTTTGATTGCCTTTGGTGCCCAACATCGAGTTCAGACGATCGTTGAACTGTTTCCAAAGCTCTTCTAAATCTCCGTCATTGTTGTTCTGAGCAAAGCGTCCAGGCATTTCGTTTTTGCTCGGTTCAGCTTTTCTCGGTTCTTCATCAGTCTCTTTGGGAGGCTCTTTGATTTCGTTTTCTTTCTGGGAGGAATCATCCTCCGAGCCTTTTCGGCCCCAACGGGGGTCATTAAGCGACATTGTCGAATATTTCCTTAAAAATCACAGGACATAGGGAACTTGTCCGAGTGAGTTAGACAAGAGAGCAGAGAATTTTAGCACTTGAAAAATAATAATATTTTTAAGATTAAAGACTTATTACATTTAACAAAGAGCTAATCGCGGCCGATCTTTTTCAAAGAAGGCCCCGAAGGAATTACCGCTCAAATTCAGCGAGCCAGTCCTCATTATCGGGAGCCTCTTGGGGCTCTTCCGGCTCTTTTTCTGCTATTTGACGAATGGCGTCTTTGAGAAGATCGATGCCCTCACCGTTTGCGGCGCTGATACCGACAGCTTTCGGCGTTCCGTCCTCGGCACAAGTGATAAACGGACTCCTGCCTTCCAGGTCGATCTTATTGAAAACCAGCAGCTGCGGAATATCTTTAGCGCCGATTTCTTCTAAGACTTTATTGACTTCCGTCATCTGTTCTTCTCTGGCCGGCGTCGAGGAGTCGACGACATGGAGCAGAAGGTCTGCCTGGGCCGCTTCGTCCAGTGTCGATTTAAAAGCCTCAATCAGCTGGTGCGGCAATCCGCGGATAAAGCCCACGGTGTCACTTAAGACGACTTCCACATCTCCGCCGACAAAGCATCTGCGGGCGGTCGTATCCAACGTTGCAAACAACTGGTCGGCCGCGTAAACACCGCCCCGAGTCAGACGATTAAAGAGCGTTGACTTACCAGCATTGGTATAGCCGACCAGTGCGACAGTCAGCACCTCGCCTCTTTGACGAGATTTGCGCTGAGTATTGCGTTGGCGCTCAAGTTTCTTAAGCTGTTCTCTTAACGCTTTGACGCGCGTCGCGATCATTCGACGGTCAAGTTCGATCTGCTTTTCACCAGGACCGCCGGTCTTGGACAAACCGCCTCTCTGGCGTTCCAAGTGCGTCCAGCCTCTGACCAAACGTGTCGACAAGTGAGTCAGTCGAGCAAGTTCGACCTGCAGGCGGCCTTCTCTGGTCTTTGCCCTTTGGCGGAAAATTTCCAGAATCAGATTGGTCCGATCAAGGACTTCAATTCCGACGGCTTTTTCGATATTGCGCTGCTGCGCGGGAGATAACGCGACGTCAAAAATAAGCGCCTTGGCCCCATTGGCAGTCGCTTCATCTTTGATTTCTTCAATTTTGCCGCTTCCGAGAAAAGTTTTGGGGTCCGGACGATCGCGTTTTGCTTCCGTCAGACCTGCAACTTGGAAGCCGCAGGATGTCGCTAATTCTGATAATTCAAGTGCCGCGTCTCGATGAATTTCGCGGCCCACAATGACAGAGACGAGCCACACCTTTCCGGGTGTCTCGTCTCCCTTTTGATATTGATAATCCACTATACGGTTTCTGCTTCTTCAGTTCCCTGCTGTTCATTGCCCAGCGGTACGGCGCGTGCCGGAACAACAGTGCTAATAGCGTGTTTATAAACCATCTGAGTTACGGTGTTGCGAAGCAGAACGACATACTGGTCGAAAGATTCGATCTGGCCCTGCAGTTTGATACCGTTCACCAAGTAGATGGAAACAGGAATACGTCCCTTACGAAGACTGTTTAAGAATGGGTCTTGTAACAATTGCCCTTTTGTCATTGTTTTTCTCCAAACGGAAAATTCCGCTCATAAATTCTGAATAAATTCTAGCTGCGGCACGCCGAAATTGTTCTTTGTATTAATCATATTGGGCGCACATTTAATTCTTCTGCACTTCTATGATCGAAGGACTCTTGTTGGCCGACATCCCCCGTTAGGGTCTGCAATCCCGCAGCAGATTCGCTTACTACAGTAACTATTTTAGCTGTAAATGCCTTCCGGAAAGATCATTGTTAATGCTTATTTAAGGCGCACAAAGAATATGCCCTTAAACATATCTCCTTATGACAAATCCCGCGCTGCGGCGGGATTTTTTGAATTAGGCCTTTTGGGCGTACGGGTTCTTGTTGGTTCTAAATTCAATCCTGAGAGGCGTACCCTCGAGTTTGAATTTATCTCTGAACCATCCTTCCAGATATCGACGGTAGCTTTCCGGAACATCCTGAAGCGCGTTGCCGTGGACCACAATGACAGGAGGATTCTGTCCCCCCTGGTGAGCGTATCTCATCTTCGGACGTCCTCCGCCCGCTCTCGGAGGCAGCTGACGCGTGGTCGCTTCGATCAGAGCGCGAGTCAGTTTCGGAGTCGAAAGCTTCATGAAGGCAGCGGTATGAGCATCATTGACAGCATTCAGCAAGTGATGCAGACCACGTTTTTCAAGCGCGGAGATATAAACGATCTTCGCCCAGCGTAAGAAGTGAAGCTTACGTTCAAGCTCCTCCTTCACGCGGCGTCTTTCGTAATCGTCCAGGCTGTCCCATTTGTTGACACCGACCACCAAAGCGCGTCCGCTTTCCAGAATGTAACCGGCGATGTTGGCATCCTGCTCGGCAATTCCTGCATGCGCATCCAGCAGAAGTACAACCACGTTGGAGCTTTCAATGGCCTGAAGCGTCTTAATAACGGAGAACTTTTCGATTGCCTCAAACACTTTGCCTTTGCGGCGCAGACCAGCGGTATCGATCAAAGTGTAATCGCGATCCTTATATTGGAACTCGACCTCGATGGCGTCGCGCGTGGTTCCGGGCATGTCAAAAGCGATCAGGCGATCTTCGCCGATCAGCGCATTGATCAGCGTGCTCTTGCCTGCGTTCGGACGGCCGGCGATCGCAACTTTAATCTTGTGTTTGAAATCCTCTTCCTCATCGATTTCCTTTTCGGTCGGGAAGGGTTCAAGAACCAGATCCATCAAGGCTTTAACACCTTCGCCGTGTGCTGCGGAAATGGTGTAAGGCTCGCCTAAAGCCAATTCATAGAATTCGGCTCTAGCTGTTTCCGTTAAACCTTCGGCCTTATTGACGACGAGGTAGGTTTTCTTTCCGGATTCGCGCAGATTCTGAGCAATTCTCTGATCCTGCGGCGTTAAACCGGCGCGGCCGTCAACAAGGAACAAGACGGCATCGGATTCGGTAATGGCCAATTGCGCCTGTCCGGTCATCTCTTTGACGATGCCTTCGGTGCGGATCGGCTCAAAACCGCCCGTATCGATGACTAAGTAAGGTTTATCGCCGATACGACCGTCGCCGTAATGACGATCTCGGGTAAGTCCCGGGAAGTCCGCCACTAAAGCGTCTCTAGAACGCGTCAGGCGATTAAACAAGGTCGATTTTCCGACATTCGGACGACCAACAAGCGCAATGACTGGAACCATAATTCTTATCTATTCGACAAATAAGCGACTTCGCCTTTACTGGTTTGGAAAATAGCGCCTGCACTGAAAGGCTGTGCCTGCGTTACGATCGGACCGCTCAAACGAACGCGCGCCATTTCTTCACCGGTTCTCGGTGAAAGGAAATGAACGTAACCGTCTTCGTCACCGACAGCCACAGCGCCCGGGAAAACAACCGGTGCGGAAACTCCGCGGTACAGCATGGTCTTATTAGACCAGCGCTGCTCACCGCTTTCGCGGTAGAACGCCTGAACTTCTCCGTTGACGCTGACGGCATAAACGTTGTCTTCGTCAATAGCAGGACCGGCAACAGCGTCAATCTTCTGCGTCCATTTTGTCTGTCCATTAGTGCTGTCAACACAGGTTACTGCGCCTTGGAAGGCGGCGGCGCAAACTAAGTTTTCGCTAAAGGCCGGGGCGCCGACAACGTCAACCAGACGCTCGACTTCCGTGACCCCCTTAGCTTGGGCAACCTGGAATTCGAACACCGGTTTACCGGAGGCGATATCCAGAATCACGATATGGCCATTCGGCTGTCCGACTAACAAAAAGTTATCATGAGCCAGCATTCTTGTGGGTAAACGGACCGTCAAAGCGGGCTGACTCTTCTGATATGTCCACTGCAGTTCGCCGGAGGAAGCTTCAAATGCGGACACACGGGTGTCCATGGTGCGGGCAATGACCAGACCGTGAGAAACAACGGGAGGAGAAGCCAATTCCGTTGTCAGTTTCTTTTCCCAGCTGACCTTTCCTCCGGCATCCACAACTTCCAGATTGCCGTCCCAAAGACCGACAGCTGTGACGTAGCCGTCAGAGCCGACACCGCCGGTAATGGGGCTGTCAAAAGAAACGGACCATTCGGTTTCACCTGTTCTGGCATTTAAACGCGTCAAGGTCTTGCCGCCGGCGGCAAACACCATATCGTCATATACCGCGGGAACTAAGAAGCCCTCAGCAGACGAAAGTCCTTTCGACCAAACTTCGGTCACCTCCAGGCTCGGTGTGAAACTTACCAGCGGCATGGGTTCATGTTTAGGACTGGAACAAGCCGAAAGCAGAACTGCTGCAGCAACGGCGGCCGCAATCTTGAGTTTTGTACTCATGAATTATTCCTTGGGTAAAGAATTTAATTTGATTTCGATGACACCGACCAACGGATTGGTCATAGGAGCATGGCGCAAGGCGTCTTCCCAGCTTTTGCGAGCGGCAGCGGCATCGCCTTTGGCAAGATAAAGGTCGCCCATACGGTCATAAACCGGAACTTCTTCGCCCTTGGCGTCTTTAACAGCGTTGAGAACTGCCAAGCCCTGATCGTACTTACCTTCATCGAGATAAACACCGGCCAAACGGACAGAAGCAAGCGGTTTGAGTTCAGGATACTTATCAGACTCTACGATCCACTTGAGCGCTTTTTCAACTTCTGCATATTTACCGGCGGTTTCAGCGTTATGCGCGGCAAGCAGAGCACCCATCCCGGCATAAGTCGTCGATGCGTAGCTTTCATGCAGACGACCGGCGATCGCCTGTACGCGAGCCTCATCCTTCATATTGCTTGCCTGAATCATCTGAGCATACAGAACACCGGCGTCTGTGGATTCTTTCATCTGATACCAGCGCCAGCCTTGAAAACCGGCAGCACACAAGCAGGCGACCGTCACAACGGTCAAAATTAGGTTGCCCCATTTCTCCCACCAAGCCTTAATCTCGGCAAGGGACTCTTGTTCTTCTAAGTCATAGGCCATGTAAAGTATCTCCCGGTCTATTTAAAGGTTCTAATTTCAATTCTTGAAAAAGAAGTAAAACGGAAGGGGACGCCGGTCCCCTCTTCTTCTTAAACGTGATGTCCGAGGAACGAGATCGCTTCATCGATAGTCAGCGTCTTCTGTTCACCGTAACCCTCGAGGTTTTCACGAAGTGCCTTGAGACCGACCTTGCCGGCGGCGGCTTCATCAGCTCCGATCACCAGTGCATAAAGAGCCCCGGAAGCATCAGCACGCTTCATCTGGTTGCCGAACTTCATGCTGCCGCTGTGGATGATCGCGGCAATATCGGCATCTCTGAGTCTTTCTGCGGCGGAAAGTGCGTTGAGGTACAGCGCCTTATCCCAAACGACATAAACATCGCATTCTCTGGATTCGGGTTTAACACCGCATTCTTTCATCAACTCGAGCACGCGTTCAATGCCCATCGCAAAACCGCAGGCAGGAGCGTCTCGGCCTCCGAGCATTCCGATGAGCGGGTCATAACGGCCGCCTCCGCAGATCGTGCCCTGAGCGCCAAGCTTATCGGTGACCCATTCGAAAACTGTGAGGTTGTAGTAGTCAAGACCGCGAACCAATCTCGGGTTCACAACATAATCGATGCCTTCGGCTTTCAGAATCGCTTCTAAATCCGCAAGGAATTGTTTGGACTCTTCGCTCAAGGAGTCATAGAGCTTCGGTGCATTATTGACCAAGTCCTGCATGTCGGGATTCTTGGTGTCGAGAATGCGAAGCGGGTTGGAATAAAGACGACGTGTCGCATCTTCATCCAGGACATCTTTGTGCGCTTCGAAGTATTTGATCAACACTTCTCTGTAGGCTTTACGGTCTTCGAGCTGGCCTAAGCAGTTGAGTTCAAGACGAACGGGAGCGATTCCGAGGCGCTTCCAGAGGCGGTTCAGCATTAAAAGCTGTTCGGCATCCGTATCCGGTCCCTTGAAGCCCATTGCTTCCATACCGAACTGATGGAACTGGCGATAACGGCCTCTCTGCGGACGTTCGTGACGGAACATCGGTCCCATGTACCACAGACGCTTCGGTCCTTCATAAAGGAGGTTGTGTTCAATACAGGCGCGAACGACAGAAGCCGTGTTTTCCGGACGCAGAGACAATTCGTCGCCGTTTAAGGAATCCACGAAGGAATACATTTCTTTTTCAACGATATCAGTCACTTCACCGATTCCGCGTTTGAACAGACGAGTCTGTTCGACGATCGGAGTACGAATGTGCTGATAACCGTAGAGTTTTGCCAGAGAGGAAGCTTCTTTTTCAAAGAAGTGCCAAAGAGGGGCATCTTCCGGCAGCATGTCACTCATGCCGCGAATTGCCTGAATCTTTTCAATCGCCATTATTGTTCCTTCGCATTTTGGTAATTTTTCTGGACGTATTCTTCGATAAGCGAATGAAACTCTTCGCTCATCTTCGGCCCTTTCAGAGAACCCCATTTCTTGCCGTCGATAAAGACGGGAGAAACCGGGGCCTCGCCTGAGCCGGGCAGAGAAATACCGATGTTTGCATGACGGCTTTCTCCCGGACCGTTCACTACACAGCCCATCACCGCCACATTCATATTTTCCACACCGGGATTGTGCTTGCGCCAATCCGGCATTCTTAACTTAATAAAATCCTGCGTTTCTTTCGCCAGCTCCTGGAAGAGGCAGCTGGTCGTGCGTCCGCACCCGGGACAGGAAACGACCTGCGGCGTAAAGTTCCGCAGTCCTAAAGCCTGCAGGATTTCACAGGCAAGTTCCACTTCGGCCGTGCGGGACTGACCGGGCTCCGGAGTCAGGGAAACGCGGATCGTATCCCCGATATTTTCCAATAGGAGAACCGATAAGGCTGCCGTCGTGGATACTGTTCCCTTAAGCCCCATCCCAGCCTCGGTTAAACCGAGGTGCAAAGGATAAGCACAGCGTGCTTTAAGCTCACGATAAACAGCAATCAGATCTTTGACGCCGCTTACTTTCGCGGAAATAGCCACCTGAGAAGGCTTCATACCGAGCTCAACGGCTCGGTCCGCATTCTCAACAGCGCTCCTTACCAACGCTTCGCGCAGAACCTCTTTCGCGTCGAGCGGTTTTTCAAGCTTTTGGTTTTCCGACATCATTCGGGCCAAAAGATCCTGATCCAGCGAACCCCAGTTCACACCGATTCGGACCGGCTTGTCATACTTCTTCGCAAGCTCAATCATTGTGCGGAAATTTACTTCCTGCTTATCGCCTTTTCCGACATTTCCGGGGTTGATTCGGTACTTTGAAAGTGCTTCGGCGCATTCGGAGTATTCAGTCAGAAGTTTATGGCCGTTGTAATGGAAGTCTCCGACCAAAGGCACAAAACATCCGACTTCATCGAGTCTTCGACGAATTTCAGGGATGGCTTTTGCCGCCGCGGGTGTATTAACCGTAAGACGAACAAGCTCGCTTCCTGCCTGAGCGAGCTCTAAAACTTGTTTGACCGAGGATTCGACATCAGCCGTATCCGTGTTGGTCATAGATTGAATCACCACGGGACGGCCGGCGCCGATCTCAACGATATTGTCTTTCCAGCGGACAATCATCGGTTCTTTTTGTGAAGATGACATTCGTTATTTCTGAACCAAAGTAAACACGGTGGAAGCTGCGCGATTATTGATATTCAAATCAACAGGCGCTCCGTCAACTTTCACAAATCCCTTGGCACGATTGCCGACGGAGACTTTGAAAGGATACGGAACTTCGTAGTCACGAGTTTCGCCGCTCTTTAACTGAGCATTATGAACAAGTTTCTTATCTTGATAGACGCCGAACCAGCATTCACCGCCGTCCGCACCGATCGTCACTTTGTAAGTTCCGTTCGCAGATTTCGGTACCACGAGATCCCATCGGCCTTCGGCTTCATTGTGAGTCAGTGTCAGCAGCTTTGCAGGAGCGGCAACAGAAGGTTCTGGGGCAGCGGCAGTTTTCTTAGCCTCTTCTGCTAAACGCTTTTCTTCAGCGACTTTAGCGGCTGCGGCTGCTTCTGCCTCTTTCTGAAGTTTTTCTTTCAACGCTGCATCTCGATCAGCCTGAGTCTCTTCTGCAGCCGGGACCGGAACCGCAGGCTGAGCGGCCGGCTCTACCGTTGTATTGGACACTAAAACTGGTGCGGCTTCAGGGGCCTTGGAGAGTTCGGCCGTCGGAGTCGGCGTTTCAGCCGGCTGAGAGACCTCCGCCAGAGGTTCTTCGGCAGCTTTTTCCGTTTTTTGATTCATGTAGTAGTTGTAGCCGATCCAACCCAATGCAATCACAACCGCCAAGAAAAGCAGCCCGGCAACAAATTTACCGACAAAGTTTTTCGGCTGAGCGTCATGGTAAGGCGCCAGCTCCTGAGTTGTACGGCGAATAAAGGTGCGGGGATCCTTATCGTCCGGCGCCAGCGCCGCATTAAAGAGCGAAATAATCTTCGCTTCGTCCACACCTAATAAACGAGCATAGCTGCGGAGATGGGCGCGGGCATAAACAGGCGTCGGGAAAACTTTATAGTTATCCGACTCCAAACCTTCGATCTGATCCGGTGAGATTCTCAGCTGAGAAGACACCTGATCGATACTCAATTCTTTATTTTCACGGGCAATACGCAGCAAGCCGCCGTAGGTCGTTGCTTCGAACGGCTGGTCTTTGGCTTCCAGACTGATATTGTTCTCAGACATTTTTCTCGTCTCCTGTTGCTTTCGCCGGGCTCTTTGAAATTTCTTTGATGATTATCTCGCGATTTGCTCTCTTTTCAGCGAGCTTGGTACGGTCTTTAATTTCCCCGGCCAACTGACCGCAGGCCGCATCGATATCGTCGCCGCGAACCTTTCTTACAGTCGTGACAATACCTGCACCGTTCAATCGGTCAGCAAAAGCCTTGACCGCTTCGGGCTTACTGCGTTCCAGACCGGATCCGGGGAAGGGATTAAAGGGGATCAAGTTGAACTTGCAGGGAATGTCCTGAACTAAGGTAATCAGTTCCTTAGCCTGTGCAAGTGAATCATTGACGCCGCCGATGAGAATGTATTCAAACGTGATGAAGTCTCTCGGAGCGTGTTCCAAATAACGCCTGCATGCCGCAAGCAGCTGTTCGAGCGGATGCTTGCGGTTAATCGGCATGATCTTGTCTCTCAGCTCATTGTTCGGAGCATGGAGGCTGACCGCCAATGCGACCGGGCACTGTTCGGCAAGCTTATCCATCTGCCTGACCAGGCCGGAAGTAGAGACGGTAACCCGCCGGCGTGATAAGCCGTAAGCGTTATCGTCGAGCATCAGTTTTAGGGACGGAATGACGGCATCCAAATTTTGGAGCGGTTCACCCATACCCATCATGACAACATTGGAAATTACCCTTTCGTTTTCATCGGTAATGCCGAGATCTTTTCTCAAAGTATGTTCGGCATGCCAAAGCTGGCCAATAATTTCCGATGCTTTCAAATTACGGTTAAAGCCCTGCTTACCCGTCGAACAAAACAGACAGTTCATCGCACAGCCGGCCTGAGAAGACACACAAAGTGTGCCGCGGCCGTCCTGAGGAATGTAAACCATCTCAACGGCGTTGCCGTTGCCAACATCAAGCAGCCACTTACGAGTTCCGTCGGCGGCTGTCTTATCCCGAATAATTTCGGGCCCCCGAATCTCGGCAACTTTCTCGAGTTTGGCTCGAAAAGATTTAGCAAGATCCGTCATTTCAGAAAAATCGCTGGCTCCGCGGCGGTGAATCCAACGCTCAAGCTGTTTGGCACGGAAAGGTTTCTCTCCGAGATCTTCACAAAACTTCTTCAGCCCTTCGGCATCAAATCCAAGGAGGTTCACTTTCTGAGGCAACTTTTCTTCTGTCATATTCGGGTCTTATCCCCGCTTGCGCGGGGATATTCTTTACATCGCTAACTAAACTACAAGTGCGGTCGATTAACGGCCGGCGTAGATGTCCATCTGCGGGAAAAAGAAAGCGATTTCAACAGCGGCTGTTTCGGGGCTGTCGGAGCCGTGAACAGCGTTAGCGTCGATAGACTGAGCGAAATCGGCTCTGATGGTGCCCTTGGCAGCCTTCTTCGGATCGGTTGCGCCCATGAGTTCACGATTCTTCATGATGGCATTTTCACCTTCGAGAACCTGGATCTGAACGGGACCGGAAACCATGAAGTCGACCAGATCTTTGAAGAAGGGACGTTCACGGTGAACTGCGTAGAAAGCTTCGGCTTCCTGACGGGAAAGCCACTTCATTTTGGAAGCAACGATCTTGAGGTTGTTGGATTCAAAACGGGAGTAGATCTGACCGATAACGTTTTTGGCAACTGCATCGGGTTTAATAATCGAAAGTGTGCGTTCAATAGCCATTTCAATCTCTTAAAAACGAATAAAAGTAAAAAATAGAAATGCGGAGGATTCCGCACTTCTTTTGTCTATAAGACAATCGGTTGATTTTATCATGCAGGGAGTTAGGACTAAGGTTTTACGAAAGGCTGAAACGCCTGATTACTTAGTTTTACGCCATGCACGGCTTCCGGCGGCAGGTCACTGCGCAGGTGTATTCGAGACCTTATACCGATAGGTTAATGCGAGCAGGATCAGGTTGATCACCGCCACCACGATGAACGTCTCCAAACCGGAAGAGACGAGCTCCGAGGCGCGGTCCTGCCAGATCATTTTCGGCACTTCGATAAATGCGACGGCTGTAAATGCGGCCGGAAGAATGATCGCGAAACGCAAGGCTTTGAGAGTCACGATTTTGCTTTCAACATAGAAGCTTCTGGCAAACCAGATCGACGGAAGAATGAAAAGCAAATAAATCGCGACCGCCGCCTTAACAAAGGTATAGGCATGAATCATCAGTCCCCCGTTAACGGATGCTATATCGTGCACTACCCAAACCAAGAAGGCCAGCATGCCCGGCTCAAACAGCATGATCAAAGACAAAATCAAAACGGCAGAAACGGGAAGTTTGGGACGACGGATCTTTAACTGCCGCGCCAGCCATAATGAGCAAAACAGCATCACGGTGGTTGCAATCAGTGTGCGGACAGTCATAAGAAATTCCATGCGTTAACTCCTATTTTTTTCCCGATCTTTTTTCGGCTGGTGGCTAATGGGATAATTATCCGCTACCTGAGGACTCATTCTCAGGTAAGCAGTGATCACCATGAGCACTGCGATGTAAGCACCCATCGTATATCCGGCAGGAATCGCCACCGTAAATCCGTGCGAGCCCAGAATAATGAGCGGCAGAATACCGCCTGCCAACACAATAAAGAAAGCCGAGGACCACATGATTCTCAGAGCACGAACCAGACTTTCGCGGTTGTGGCGGATATAAAGCAGCCAAGAAGCAAATACGCTTTGACCGATGGCAACCAAAATACAAATCATGGCCAGCGCTACGTAAAGCTGATCCAGCGTAGCCATCTTGTGAATGGTCCCGTAAAGCAGGGAGATGCTCGGAGACTCGTAGTTTGCACTGACAAAGCTCAGCCACAGAGAAGGGAGGACATCGCGGATCAAGCTAATCGAAAGCAGAGGCAGTCCGATAAACAGGACGACAATACAAAGCGCCAGTCCCCAAGTCGAGATGCCCTGCCCTTTGGTTTTGACAACATACGTGGGAAACCAGACACAGAAACCCAACGCAAACAAAAAAGCAAACCAGTACTCAAATACTCCGCTTTCTTCCACCCTATTCTCCTTAGTTTTAGTTATTAATTGCTGAATGTTTTCCCAACGGCCTCAGAATACCGCACATAGATACCTACGCCTAAGGCAAGTACCAGCGACAAGCATAAAAACGGAAGGTCATCTTTGGCAAGTCCTGCGCCGAAAGACCCGAACAACAAATAGGGGGCAGCCGCCTGTGACAGCAAGTTTAAAAGGTAGCCGATACCCGTGAAAAGCAGGACTAGATTTATCGTTTCGGAACTTCGGCTTTCTACAAAGAGATAAGCTGCATACAAAAAAGAGATGATGGCGCCGGTCGAAAGCCCCCAGCTTATCCACGAAAGCGTCAATACTGACTCCACACCCCACGCCGTGAGCGGCAGCATGGTGTTGTTGAGTTCAGCGTTATTTACGTATGTGAGCACCGGCAGCAAAATCATCAGGATGGAGGCGGAAAATGCCAAACCGAAGCTTAAGTCTTTCTTGAAAAATTTTAGGGCGAAGGCCGGCACCAGAATGATGAGCAGCAGCTCCGCCAAAATTTTGACAAACAGAATTACGATCTGAAAAACCAAAGGCGCCATTTCCGTTAAATCTTCGGTTCCTCGGATCGAGCTTCCTGCTCAGCCTCTTCAGTCATTCCGCTGATTTCGAGTTCATCGATTTCGTCGACCTTTTCCGGTTTGGGACCGGGTTCAAAGACGGCGATACTCTCGACGTGAGCTGTATGCGGGAACATATTCATCACACCGGCCGACAGAAGCTTCCAGCCGCCTTCTCTGACAAGCAGCGCGGCGTCGCGCGCCAGCGTTGCAGGATTACAGGAAACATAGACCAGACGTGCAGGACGTTTGTCCGTTTCGGCGAGTGAGCGGCAAAGTGCCATTGCGCCTTCGCGCGGCGGGTCGATAAGAACTCGATCTACACTGCCGAGCTTATTCCAAACGGCATCCCAATCGTCCAGGGTCCAGTCAAACAGATTACGAGCCTCAAATTCGGTCTTATCCGCGAGGTTATTGTCTTTAGCGCCCGCGCGTGCACGTTCGACCAGCTCGGAGCTGCCTTCAATACCAAGAACTTTCGCTGTTCTGGTTGCCAGCGGCAGCGTAAAGTTGCCGAGCCCGCAGAAGAAATCGATGACCTTAGACGAGGGTTCAAGATGCAGCAATCGAAGCGCTCTGGTCACCATCACTTCGTTCAAGCGATGGTTTACTTGCGTAAAGTCTGTAGGTCTAAAGACGACTTCCACACCGGTTTCCCGATGGTGCAGTTTCAGTCGATTGGCATTTTCGGGATCCATCAGATAAATGGAATCCGGGCCCTTCGGCTGGTACCAAAAGTCAACACCATAATCTTCCTGGAACTGTCTGAGTTTTGCTTCGTCCTCAGTCGTCGGCTTTTCTAAGACACGAAGGACCAAAGCCAAAGCTTCATCAGTGACAGCCAATTCAATCTGAGGAATCTTCTTACGCAGCGTTAAAGAGTTGATAAGCTCGCGCAGCGGCACGAGAAGATCGCTGACACGCTTTGGCAGGATTTCGCAGCTCTTCATGTCTGCGATAAAGCTCGAACGCTTTTCATGGAAGCCGACGAGCACAGTTCCCTTTTTGGCGACTTCGCGCACGGACAGACGAGCACGGTGACGATATCTCCATGCAGAGCCGTAGATCGGCGCCAGTACCTGCTCAGGTCGAACTCTGCCGATGTGCCACAAAGCATCCATCAGAATTTTTTGTTTCATGGCAACCTGAGCATGGGCTTCGAGGTGCTGCATGGCGCAGCCGCCGCAGCTGCCGTCCTTAACCCCGAAGTAAGGGCACTTCGGCATAACGCGAAGCGGAGACTCCTTATAAATTTCGGTGGTCAGACCTAATTCGAAGGAAGGCTTGCTTCGATAAACCTCGTACTCTACTTTTTCACCAGGGAGCGCCCCTTCGATGAATACGACCTTACCGTCACGGCGTGCGACTCCGCGGCCTTCCTGATCCAAGGACTCAATAACGGCGACATATTTTGCCCGCTCTTTTTTAGCTCGTGCCATGAATTTTCCTAACTTCTAACTTAGCGCTTTTGAAGCATTGTAAGAGGATCGATGGGTTTGCCGTTTTTGCGTATTTCAAAATGGACACGGGGAGAAACATCCGTCGTCCCCATCACGGCAATCACCTGTCCTTTACGAACCTGATCGCCCTGTTTTACCGAGATCGATTTGACTCGGCCATAGACAGAAACACAGCCGTCTTTGTCGCGAATCATCACGACTTTGCCGTAACCCTGAACCTGGCCGTCAAAAAGGACCGTTCCATTCACAGCGGCATGTACTTTCTCACCTTCAGAACCGGCGATGTCAATACCTTTATTCATACCTCCGAAATTCTGAATAATCTTTCCTGAAGCCGGCCAACCGTAGGTACCGTTTGCGCTTCCGACGGAGCTGCTTGAAGAAGCGGTCTGGGTACTACTTACGGATGCAGCAGGAGCTGTGCTTGAAGAAGTCGACGCCTTAGCAGAGCTGCTCGAACTCGTCTGTGTTTTTGTGTTGGCTTCGACTCTGCGAATATTGGCCTCCGTTGAAGATGACACGGACAAGCGGAGTTTTTGACCGACCAACAGATGAGAGGGGTTTGTCAGATGATTCTCGCGTGCAACCACGGCAGGATCGAGGCCGTAGCGGGAGGAAATCGCATACAGCGTGTCTCCAGGCTTAACGGTATAGACGGAAGCCGTCGCCGAACCGTCCGATATCGGGGCATTGCCTCCGGTAAACGAACAGCCGGCCATCACCGAAGCAAACACCATCGGCCAAAGATACTTACTGCAATTCATAACTCCTCCATGAGCCTCTTTTATTTCTTTACCGAACAGATTTTAAGTAAAAAGATACCAATCGTCAGAACCAATCGAACTATTCTCAGGACTGAAAGCTGTTGCACCAGGCACGAACCGTATCCAGCATGCCGTAATTGGTCATATCAACCTGGAGCGGCGTGACGCTGACGTAATTGTGAGATGTCGCCCAGAAATCCGTTCCTTGGGTGCTGTCGCGAGCATCACCGGCGGCGCCGAGCCAATAGATCGTCTCACCTCGCGGGTTAACCTGCTCGATCACGGATTGCGCTGCGTGACGACGGCCAAGGCGTGTCACGACTAATCCGGAGAGCTGGTCAATCGTTGTATTGGGAATATTGACATTCAGCAGGAACGGTGCGGGAAGCGGATTTTTAATAAAGTTGTCCACAATATACTCAGCGACTTCCGCGGCGGAATCCAAACAGGACCAACCCGAATGCACTTGAGAAAAAGCAAAGGATGGGCAGCCGAATAAGAAACCCTCCATGGCGGCTGCAACAGTACCGGAATAAAGCACATCGTCGCCCATATTTTGTCCGCAGTTGATGCCGCTTAAAACGATATCGGGTTTTTGTGGCAGCAAACCGGTTAAAGCGATGTGCACGCAATCGGATGGGGTACCGTTCACAAAGAAAACGTTTTCCTGGACCTGGCGTACGGAAAGAGGACGGTTAAGCGTTAAGGAGTTGCTGGCCCCGCTGTGGTTTTGTTCGGGTGCAACCACTGTGACATTGCCGAATCGGCGAATTCGACGAGCGAGTTCCTGAATACCGGGTGCTAAATAACCGTCGTCGTTTGAAATCAAAATATTCATCGCTCTCCTCAAATATAGCCGAAGTGTTTAGCCTTCAATTATCGCGATTTTCCGGCTTCTTAGCCAATGACGAGAGCGCAGACCGAGGACTGTTCGTGCAAAAGCGCATTCTAGCCGGTACAAGAAAGGCAAAAGCCGTAGGTTTTTTAAATCTCTACGGCTGCGCATCAACGTCGGCAATCGGCCGACGAAATTTTCAGTCCTGTCGAATCGATTAGGCCGTAGCCTTAGACAGGGTCATTCCTGCAGATACAGTAACGACTTTTTGCTTCTTCTCTTTTTTCTCAGACTTTTTAGCAAGGGAGATCAATTGGAGAGAAGCCCCGGCTAATAAAAGACGAGTTTTCATCGGAAGAGATTCAGGCATTTAGTCCTCAAAGGTTGTTATGAAATCATCTTCCAATTTAGTAACCTAATATGACAGCTTAATGACATATATTTCAAATTTAAGTGTTTTTACTTAAACACTTACCATAACGCTGAAACCTCTATTTTCAAGTTTGTCGCGAATTTTACAAAGAGCCTCCTTCTCCGCCTTTTTTAACCCTGCAGCCGGAGTGTCGCGGTCAAGGGTATAAATCATCACTTCCCGAGGCTTGATTTCTTCGAGTGCGTCAATCCAGGGATCTACATACTCGTCTGTCGTGTTATCCACGGACAGCCCTTCAAACTCACCTTTCATGAACATCGTCTGGATAATCGGACGAACCGGCATGTTTTTGAGTTTTTCGATCACATCCTTCACATCGTACCTGGCGTTCGGACGATCAATGCGCCGGATGTACCCGGCGTTGACGGTATCGAGCTTCATAATCGGGTTGTCCACTTTTGCCAATGCTCTGACAACCTTGTCACGCGCTAGAAAAGTAGAGTTGCTTAAGACACTGATTTTTGCGTTAGGAAAATAGCGGTCTCTGAGCTCGATTGTGTCGTCGATAATGAGGTCAAAATCGGGATGAGAAGTCGGCTCTCCGTTTCCGGCGAACGTAAAGACATCCGGCACCACACCTGTCTGCTGCAGATAAATGAGTTTCTTTTCCAGTGCGGTTCGAACCTCTTCCCGCGTAGGAAGTTTGCGCTTGGCGTCGTGGTCTTTGTTAAAGCCGCATTCGCAGTACACGCAGTCAAAAGAACAGACTTTAGCTTCAGCGGGCAAAAGATTGATGCCTAAAGAGGTGCCTAAGCGTCTGGAATGAACCGGTCCGAAAATTGGTGAAGGAAAAAGAATACAAGCCATGCTGACTTCCTCCGTAACGGCCGCAGAAAACAAAAAAGGCTGTCACTTGGACAACCTTTCGAGAATTTCTGGTCGGCGGCGGGATTCGAACGACCCAAATAAATCAAAAGGTTATATCCTACTCAGATCAAATTGATACATTTGTTGGTACATTTTACGTTTTCGATCTGGAAGACAGCCCACTAATTAATATATTAGCGCAAGATCTTGAGTCGTCTTTCTATCAAGGAGAAGCCCCGGGCTTTTGGCTCGGGGCTCTTTCTAATTAAAACGGCCAGGCTTTGTAACCATAATCACTAGCGTACATAATTTTGCCAGTTCTATAGTGACGATACCAGGTGTGGAAGCCACGTCCAGCGCGACCGTTATTATTTGAAGCTTGGCTCATTGCAAGTCTCCTGCCGGAGGCTTTTGGACGCAACGACCCGTACAGTCTCAACATTCGGGAATGTCGCTTTTTGGTTGACTCTCCCTTATAATGAGATCAGTTTTCTAAAAACGGGGTGCGGGAAATTCCTTCCGGCGCCTTCCTCGGGCTTAGAAAGTTGCCGCTTTCTAAGCCCTATCCATATTCAAGTAATTCATTTCATTTCTTCACTCCCAGTTACCTTAGTTTCTGGTTCTTGTTTATAAATCGGCTCAAAAACTTTGGGATAACGTTGTTGTAAAAATTCTCGCCCCTTCTCTGTTACCTCATACATTCCTGGAGCAGGCATTCTGACAAAACCAAAGTCCCTCTTATAGTATGACAACCTCGTCACCAACGTCTTCCTTGCGACGTCGTTGTACCCAAACTTTCGATATCCATCCAGTATGGCATCAATACTCTTCGGTCCGGAGAGCATTATTCTGAACATATCCAAGGAGTCATCTTTAATAAAACCAGGAGCTTCTTTGGTTTTTCTCTGCCCAGTAGTTACAGGCTTGCTTGAATCAAAATCTTCAGTGTCAGCGAGGGATTCCAGAGAAAGAATGAATCTCTTAAGCTTCTCAACTTTTGATTCGAGAGAGGAGAGTTCGCTCCTCGCTTCTGTCAATATTGCTGAATAATTCATCGTTCAACACTCGCTCACGTTTCATTAGACAGCAGTCTAACATTAATCCCGCACGCGAGCGTGTAATAAAAACTCTTGTATGTCGGATTGACATACTTGAACGCCACATCTTGCGGTTTTTCCCCGATTTTTATATGGTGAACCTGAAGAGTCAATTTTCCATCAGACTTAACAACTGTTTAGGTTTTATTAAATTTCTAAACCGTTAATTCATTTCAATTGGATGGCACACCGTTCAATGATTCTTCGATCAGAGACTGCGTGCTCTGCACATTGGCTAAGAGTTGCTGAACACGCCTCAAGTGCTGGTCTAAATCGACCACACTCTCCAAGCTCGCGTTGTAACTTTCGCTGTATCGCGGCGTCTCGCTCGCGCACCCGGAGAGCAGAATCGTTAAGGACACCAATAGACTTTTCCAACTGTGCAATTTCTTTATCCTTTCTATGTAACGTTTCAATCTGGTGAGCAAGTATTCGCTCCCGCTCCTGTGTCCACCTCAGCTCAGTTTCCTGCTGGCCGAAGTGATAGCCAAGCACTGAGGAGAACATGACGGCGGCAATAATCAGGATTACTCGGATCATTTTCTGAAAAATAGTTCTAGTTCTGCGTTTCGGCGCCTTCTCAACCCGTCTTCAAATTTCGAGCCAGGGTTGACATACTTAGGCCACCATTCCCTAATCCCGTCCTCGTTCTCGGCGTTAATCATTTTGAATAATGTGTATCGTCTGCACTTCGTAATGCCGAAGTTGAAAACGAAACTCATGAGGGCAATAAACTGATTCTCAGTCACTGGCACATGGACGAGCGCTGCCAGCTCTTCCTGTTTCTGAATCAAGTCTTTATCCAAGAGGTCGTATGCCTCAGCTCGCGTAATGTGTTCGCCTGCGTGCACGTCTTTCGTGTGGCCAAAACCAATGGTCCACACCCCAGCAGGACAGCGATAAGATTCAAGGGCCGGACCACCTTTAGGGCCCTGTTCAAACTCAGATATGAACTGAGTTGCTAGTTCAGGTGGGTAAAGCAGGATATCTTGTGTCATTGAATTGCACCAAAATTTGAGTTACTCTGAATGGGTTACTTTTATTGTTAAAGGAACGACTATGGCAAAAAACGAAAAATCCTCTAAGGAACTTGCGTCTCTCGCTGGCAAAGTGCTCCAGCAGAAGACCTCTACTAAAACTGCTAAGAGCTTGGCGGGTTCTGTTTTAACGCAAGCTCCGGATCGCAAGTCTCAGAAGAAAAAATAGTTTGTCTACTTAGTATCTGTTTGCGGGGTATACATATGTGCCCCGCAACTTGTTTACGATCCGCACCGCTTATGTGAGGAACAAGGACTACAACAGTATCTGTTTCTTTTCTAATAAAGCCCACAGAGGTAACCTCGGTAACTTTATATTCAAGTTCGTCCTCAAATTCCCATCCTGGAGGACATCCAAAGGTATCAACCCACTTAATTATCTCGATTCTCATTTAGGCTCCTTCGTATTGTGTAAGCCATGCAGTTGCTGAACTTCTTTTTTGATAGATTCAATATCTGAACTGATACGTTCAAGCTGCTTCAGATTCTCAGTGTTTGAAGTTGATCGTCTGTTTAGCTCGTTAATCTGGAGGCGCTGGAGGGCCGTTTCGTTCTCCAGCATGTTGATCCGATCTTGCTGTGACACGATCGTGTACTGATTCAACTGAGAGTTTGTGAAAAACCCAGCCATATAGAAAGCAAAGAACAGAACCAACTTTATAAGGCCGGCTATGAATGAGCGCATACTAATTGCCATGATTCGCTCCATTGTTGTGAACAGTGAGTTTTAATTTGCCTGTGACGATCCCGTACAGCGTATTCATGATCTTCAGGCCAAAATATGAAGAAACTCCTGAGCACGCTCCTATCCATTCCCAGGAGAGCTTGGAGGTACGCAGAATTAAATAGACAATGAATCCGGCCGCGCATGACGTAACAAACTCAATGAACCAGCGCGGAAAATTCCAGCCCCGTTCCGCTCGCACGTACGGCATAGCAGAACCCGATGCCGCACATATAAGAATGAGCGTGAACACTATTAGGTTTACCGTGCTGGCAAACTCGCTGAGGCTGAAATCTGTTTCCATGTCTATTCCTTTTTGGACATGTTATGAGCGCTTTTTTTTTCAATGCGCACACCTAACGAAAAGCCCCTCGAATGAGGGGCGGAGTGGTTAAGTGTTTTTGTAGGGAATAAATTTAATGCTGACTGTTCCGGCTACTTTGACAAATCCTTCAAATAAGAGAGTCTCTCCTTTTTCAACCTGCGCATTCAAAGTTTGCCATCGACCCGTATCCCCACTGATCCCAGTTCTCGCATAATCTCCCCACTCAAGTTTGCGGATCGCACAATCACTAACATCTAAAGGCATCGAGAAAATCACAAACCCTGAGAAGGGAGCTGTTAAGGATATGCTGTTGTAGTACCCAACATTACCGAAGTTGCAGGTTTGAATTGTCATTCGAGATAGATCTAACGTCCCGATTCTCGGCTTCTCGCTAACATTGATAAATTTGCTCAACAAAAGCTGGAGGAGCGACTTCAGCATGACGCACCTCCGACAGCAGAGTTAGTCTTCAGTCCGCATTGGGATAAGCTGAAGCGTGTCAACAGTTGAATCAGGTGACACCAAGTATGAGAATGGCTGACCTTTTGAGACAGGAATGATGTGTCTCCTCGAAAGTACTTGGCTATCAATAAACCCTGAGCCGCCTGAGGAAACTTCCAAAATGACACCCGAGGCGTTTCCTGAGAACGTAACGTAACCGTCCGCACTGGACGTAAGAGTGTGCCACACATTGTCTTTAGTGATAGAGAAGTGGATCGCCTCGACTGATGGACTGACTGCGTGTTGAATCCACGCTCTCTTACTCTGCAAGAATTTCTCCGCAAAGAGCTGTACAAGTGCTTTAAGCAACATAAGCCACCTCCTTGCAGAAGATCGTTCTTAAGAGATTGTACCCCCCCCCGATGGTTTTTGTAAACCAGCATTCGATGTTTTTAGCCTGTCTAGCACATAACGTAAAGACTTGCCCTTTTGCTATCGGACAAGCACACAAAAGAATGTCACCCACGGCTTGTGGAGTAGTAAAGACGTTTACGTTCTGTGTTTGAGCCGAGGCAATACAAGTGGCTGTATCCGCAGTAAATCTTATACAAGCAAAGCCATCAGTTGGAGCAACTCCGTTGTAAACGGCACCCCAGTCGTCGATAGAAGTAGTTGTCGGGGTTAGTGCCACATTTTGGGTTGACGGCATAGCCTGATGTCCTACAAGCTCGGATTCTTCCTTGCTGTAGAACTTCGACAGCAGGAGGCTCAGAATGTTTTTCAGCATAAGGCGCCTCCTGTTTGAAAACTATTTATTGCCGATACTCGGAACAAAGAAGACATATGCGCTCGTGGCGTTTGTCGATAGTATGTAGGCCACAGACCAGCCTTTTGAGACAGGAAGACAAAAGCCTTTATAAGATGCCTCTGTTGTATGGCACCCCTGCCAAACCTCCCCGTTGCTAAGCAGAACTTGCGAGGCAACCCCTTTGACGCAGAACCACCCGTTGCAAGGAGAGACGATAGAAACCCACTCTCCTGTCGCTGAAGGTGTGATATGCGTCGCTTGAACAGTTGGATTGGATTGGTAGGAAATCCAGTCGCTTCGGCTAACAAGGAGTTTTTCAGCGAAAAGTTGAATGAGGGCCTTAAGCATGACAGAGCCCTCCGAACAAGGTGATTATACCCCCCCCCACGATTGACCTTATCAGGCCAACAGTTATTTCAGTTGTATTTTCAGCAAACACTTTAAATGTTTTTCCTTTTGCGATTGGCAGATTGAGAATCGGGTATTGATTCAAAGTTGCTTTAGCAAAAGTGCTTCTCTCCATATGTGGAGGATTATCCCCAGCGGTTATTTGTACGAAGGATTCTCCTGTCGCCTTTCCCCGAACAATCACATAGCCATCGCTTGGGGCAATGGTGGAGTCAACCACCTTCGTCCAGCTTGACACTGAAGTTGCCGAGGGAGAAAACTGAGTGACGGTTCCGTCATCAGGGTAGCTTGAGTGACTGGCCTCACTCGGTGTCGTTCGGCTATCGAGTAGCCACTGAATTAAAGATTTCAAGGTCATTTATAAACCTCCTTGTCTCATGTTTTGTCTTGCGTCAACTTTCTGCTGTAGCTCGTAAGCTAATGCCGCTGGAAACTCAGGCCACGATACAAACGGGAAACCCTCCGCTTCAGGCAGGTTTCTGAGCGCCTGTCTGTAGGTCTCAAGCTCGGTGCGGTCTGCGTCGTCCAGTGCCGATCTCTTTGCTCCTGCGCTCCGAGCAACCGTAATATCAGGCAGTTTCACGTAATCGTCTGTGTCCGAGATTCTTGCGTTACGCTCCGATTTGATCTCGTTGCTGTAGCGCTCCTTACAAAAGTCACCTGAGTTTTCCGGAAGGTCTGCCTCTGTGTAGTATTTGCCGTCAGCGCTCTGGTAAAGCTCGTCAGTAATCAACTGAGATTTGACCGCAAACTGCTGACCCGCCTTGAACTTGACTTTAGCTTTACCGATCAACGGTTTTTCCAACACTTCTACCTTCAGGTTGTCAGCTTTCAGGCCAGGCGTTGTGAAGGTGTAGAGGTCATATCCATATTGGAAACCTTCGGGTCTGTTTAACGGCTCAATCGGGACTTCCTCTTGAACCTTGTCGCCTTTCAGGTACTTCTTATCAACCAGTGCGATAAGCTCGATTGAGCAAGGCTCGACCCAAAAGCCTTGGGCATCCGATAGGCTCGTGATCCTACCGTTGCCCATCTTCACGCCGTACTTCGCCACTGGCTTAGATAGCGCCTTGGATAGGTAATCGGCCTTGATTTCAGATAATGTAGTCATACTGCTCCTTATGAATCAGATTCGTTTTCGAGGGCGTCGATTTCGGCTTGAGTGGCGCCGTTTTCCAAACACAACTCTTTGAGGATTCCAGATAGATACGCGTCTACTATTTCAATAATCTTGGCTTTGAATAAATCGTACGTGGCAAAAACAGTAGAAATAGCCGTTGCCCAAAATCCCATGTTCGTTGCAGCGGTCTCTTTTTCAGTAGGCTCAAGGGCCTGCGCAGACTTAAAATCTAGTTTGCCTGCAAGTTTTTCTCCCGTGGTTTTTGCGTCTGCATAACCGCCTTCGGTCGTCAAGGTAGTATCAGACTGTGGGAGATTTGTTAAGTCGCCTGCGGCTCCTTTCAGTGACGTCAGTTTTTCTGATAGTGTGCACGTCCCGTCTGTAGCTATGCTGTTAATTCGGAATACATCACCAGATTTGTTCATTATCAAGTCACCAGCCTTTACGTTTGTGCTTGGCGTGATGCTCGTGCTTGCTAGAGTACTTGATGCTGTGGCATTTTCAGAGTATCTAAAGGAAAATGCGGCCTCGGAAACAAATTCTTGGATGTCCGTGATGGTTTCTTGTTTTACGCCTTTGACCGCTTCAAATACAGCACTTACTTCATCGGCTGTTTCGTTAACGTCTGCAACCTGCTGCTTTGCTTCTTCTAAAGCGGCCTTTGCTTCATTGGCGTACTCTCCAGACTTGGTAGAGTTCTTTAAGAGGATTTCACCGTACTCTTCACCTTCCATGCCTGAGGATGCCGGAGCAACTGCGGCGCGGGAGAGCTTCTCTTTTAACTGCTGAATCTGCGCTTCGGTGCGGTCAAAGTTGACATTGATGTCATTCGGGTTGAAATCGCCTTCCGCGTGTAAATCAAGCTCCTGGGTGTATGCGACATTAGAGAGAATCGTGACCGATTCCCCGTCAGTGAGGAACTCGTCAAGAGTGATGTAGCCGCCGATATTGGCGGTTTGGTCTTCGTCCCAAGTGACGGTGTAATCCTCACCTTCCTTGAGTGTAGCGTCCACGCCAGCTTTGCTCGTTCTAATAACGAGCACATTGGAGGACGCAAATATCCTGAAGTCAAAATCTACTCGGGAGATACCCAAGCCTGTTACAGGGCCCACCCGTCGCGGTACATCTGGCAGCATGAAAACACCTCATTGTTTAGAGACATTCTCATGTCAGCCAGATTGTTGATGCGCACACCTCTAGCGGCTGGGATCTGTACCGAACTCTGGCATTCTGTACGGAAGCATTTCAGTAGGTTTCCACCAATAACCCACACCTTGATTTTTGCGAATCTTCTGCTCGATTCTGCGATGGTACCCAGGGTTCATCATCTCTTGAATCTGATTGAACACAGCATGATTCAAGAGCTGTTTCGTGTACCAGAGATTCACTACAGGCAGGTTTCCCTTGATAATTCTGATTGTGTTAGCACCAATATCTTTGTTGTCCTTGAACTTATCAAAAATCGTGTAGGCGTCCATCGCGGTAGAGAGAACAGGGCCAGCCATATTCATGAGTGCGGGGTGTCCGTATTTGTAATCGTCCATTCCGGACACGAGGATATCGCCGATAAAGCCCATCCCGCCACCAGCAGTGAATGCACGCTTGAAAGCGTCTAAAGTTGTCGGGTCTTTAACGTCGCTTCCGTTGATTAAGTCCTTAAACATATTGGCCACGTAAGCCACCAGTGTGGTTGAAACTACAAGTGAGCTCATGTATCCAACTCGGCTCCAAATTGCGGCGCCTTGTCCATCAGTTTGCAGTTTATAGCGATACAGGTCTTTAGATCTCTGGAGGTGCCGCGTAAACATTGCGATAGGGAAAGACTTGAAAAGGAAGATACTGCGGATAAATTCACCTGCTACGGTGCCGCGGGATTTGCCCCAGTTCGTAATCGAGCGCGTCATTAGGTCAGGTTGGAGGGATGCCATAAAACTATCATCCATGACGAAACTCAGATATGTGGATACGAGTTTGTCTACGTTGAGACCGTCAATGTCGCCATTCTTGGATGCGGCGTTCTTAATAGAATTGATCGTTAAAAACTCCGAGCCGTTGAGTTCTTCAGGCTTGCACTTCTGGAGCGCTTTCCAGACGTCCTCAGAAACTCCGAATTCCTCCAGACGGTATCTAAGCCAGCCGTCAATGTCGGCCCAATTATGCTTTGTGGCCTCGGCAAAAGTTGCCATTGTGTTTAAAGACTGCGCCCTTCTCACTGCGTCCGTCCACTGAGAAAGAAGTGACAGTCTCATGGTGAGGTCAGCAAGTTTGCCCGTGATCCCGTTACCGATATTTCCCTCAACAAACCTGGAGGCGGCGGAGTTGAGTTCATCTCCGATAATGCCAGCACGAGCGGCAAACCGTTTATCAGATTTGTCAGCAGGGTTGAGCGACTTCACCAGGAGCATTGCACTTCTGGCGAAAGGCATTCGGTTCACTCTGGCTGTATGGAAATAAGTTGCCACGTCAGTGAAGGAGGAAATAAAAGCGGAGCCGAGTTTTCCTGCTACCTGGAGGTTACGAGCGCCTTGACCGATTGAGGCAATAAAGCCGCTCTCCACGACATTTGCAGTCCCTGTAAGATTTGCCCACATTGCGTCTAAAAGAGAGTTGTCGGCTGACTTGATCTTGCCCGTTGAAGAGGTTTGCTGATCGGTGTCAATCTGAGCCATACGCTTCAGAGTGTTGTAGGTGTTTGTAGGACTGGGGCCTAACATCTCCATGAGCGCTATATCGCGGCTCATTGAGCCAATGTGTTCCATCATCGTGCCCATAACGCTCGGATTAGATCCAAAAACTTCGTTGTAATCAAGCCTGGCCTGCGCGTCTTTGAACATTAGCGTGCGGTGTTCCTGACGCGTGTTGGCTTTGCTCTTGCCTCTGCCTGCTGTGACTTTCCCCACATTCTCTTTGTTGGCTCCGTTTGTTCTGATTGTTTCAAAGACATCAGAGAGAAGGGCTCGCATTGCGTCATCTGAGAGCGGTTTTAGATCGTCATCTAAATACTTAGAGCGGTCGAGTTTGTCCCAAACAAAATCTATCCAGGCGTCTCTATTCTGATTGGGATTGTATTTTTTATGCGTTACGGTGTCCTTGATGGTCAGGCCAGCTTGTTTTAGTTCGCCTCCAGCCAGCCGTCTTGCCGCGTTCGTTATCTTGTAGCGGTCATGTGTCTGCGGAAATAGCCAATCCTCCAGCTTTCCAATATCACCGCCAGCCGCGTTGAATCTTTGGCGGAGTGATTCAACTGTATCAATCCAGGCCTTGGCCGCCGATTTGGCAACAGGGTTTCCAGTGTCATCACCTGCGATTTCGTGCACCAGGTCGGTAATGAGTTTCTTGTTCTCACATAAGCCTAAGAACGTGGGGCTGGTTTTCTCCAGAAAATCAACAAGGCGTGACTTGGCCTCCTGCTCCACGCCCACCTTGTACTTGTCCACACGATTGAGGATGCCTCTGGCCGCTTGGTTAGCGCTGTCACCGTTAGTTCTCATTGATTGATAGGTCAATCGGTTTTGATAGATGGCCAAAGCCTGGCGCTTGGCGTTGAAGGCCTTTCGCGCGGCGTCCTGTTGGATTCTCTGGGCGTGCTGTTTGGCGGCCTCACTCACTACCTGATCCCGTGACATATTCGGGTGGGCCTGCCTGTTCTGGAGGTAGTAGTTTTTAACGCTGGCCACCAGGTCTTGACTTTCGCTTTCTGTAATCGGACGGCCTAAGACCGCCGACACTTGGCGCTCGCATTCGGGTTTTAATTTGCTGACCATTTTTAATCCTTAAAAAACATCATCAAAAGCACCGTTTCTCAGCATGCACTGAGCGGCCTCGGAAACACTGTTGGCGCGGTCAAGCTCCTGTTTCTGCTCGGCCTCAATCTCTCTCATGTAATCGCCCATGCTCACCTCTCGTCCATCGTCCAGGACAATGAATGCATTGGGATCGTTAGCCGCTGAGGTCTCCAGGTTTTGATCCATGAACTGCTCTTCGTTCGGGATTCCATAGTGCGGATGGTTTTCTCCTGTCTGCGGCTCTGGCTGATTGATTCCGAGAGTTTCTCTAATTCGAGCCTTGCTATCTTCAGATATTGGAGCTTGGTCAATCACCTGTTCTGCTGTCTGCTGCACGGCCTTAACAACCGGATTTGCAGGCGGCTCTTCTGGCTCCATACCGCCGAATAAGGACGGCGTATCAATCTCTTCTTTGGCCCTGATCTGTTCATCGGTTGCCAGAAGTCGATCATAGACGGCGCGTACTTCTGGAGAGATTTCAACCTGCAACTCTTCGGAGGATTTGTAGATCTTTGTCAGCCAGTCTTTGAAGGCCTTGAAGACTTTCTCAAGGGCCGTGCTCGGAGCTTCACCTTCTCTCAGGTATTGCTCAAAACCTCTGGCAAACTGTTCATGAGCCGCTCTCTGTTCGTCAATGGATAGGTTTCTCCATTCGTCCAAGTCCTTTACGCCAAACCAGTCCATAAGAGTTTGGACGTCCGCTTTGACCTGAGCGGGTGCATCATCCTTCATTGCCACATCTGTGAGCACGTCAAGGAAATAATGCCCGCTCTCGTGAATGAATGTGCTCTCATTTGCAGACTGCATGAGCGTAATCACGCGCTCTCCAGGCGTGTAAATTCCTCGCGGTGCGTTTTCGTTCTGGAAGAGTATGTCTCCAGATTTCTCATTCAGTCGGTTGGTGAGTTCTTGGATAACCTTTGCCCTGGCTCCCTCCACCTCAGCATCATATTTGGCAACTGTTATGCCCGCTTGCTCCAGGCGTCTGATTGTTGCTTCGCTCGTGCCTTCTGGGACAACTGCGCCTCTAAACTCGTCGGCTCCGACTGCTCTCTGCGGTTTCGCCTCGAAGTAATCAGTCATTGCCTTCTTAATATCATTGAGAATCTCCACACCTAATTTGACCGTTTCATCACTCGGTTCAAAGCCGTACTTCTTCAATGCGGATTTCATTCTGGCAGGAGTAGGTTTGCTCTTTTGACCTGCAACTTTAGCCAGTGCCTCCATTGCTCTATCAGGGGTTGAAAACTCATCACCTCGATTTTCTCTAGCCGCAAGATCTCTGAAATCTGACATCTTGTCATTTGCTGCGGCATTAATGCCGTTTACTGTCTGAGAATCAGCAATGAGGTCTCGGTTTCCTTGAATGTCCTCTATAGAATCAAACCGCCGAGCAGCGGCCGCCCGAACCTTTCCAGGTCCAAAGAAAAGAGTTGATTCTTTGTTGGAGACGGCGGAGGATTTCATAGCCTCAACCACATTTTGTAGCGTAATCGGCCTGTATGAGTTCCCAACCTTGATAAGAGGTGCGCTATAAACGGAATTGACTTTATCAGAGATAAATTTTTCAAATTCGTCCCTCATCGGAGCTATAAGTTTTTCAAGCTCTAGCTGAGTTGCGCCGCTGGAAACTGGGGCATCCCCTCCCTCGGCTTTTTTCCGTTCTACTTCGTACTTCTTGACTTCTTCAATGAGTTTGAAGGGGATAAAGCCTGTTTTCTCGTATGCGTCAATGTTGTCTCCGTATGCACGCATTCTCAGGCCTTTTAATCCTGTCGGTTCATTGAGCTTTTCTCGAAGGGCCTCAACAACTCCATCAGAAATCTTCTTATGAGCCGCACTGCCTTCTTCAACGGTGCTCACATCTAATCCGTTGTTATCAACAAAGTCGGAGACAATGCCCGTGGCAAAACTAGGCTTTTTAGCCTGTTGTTTGATAGGCGTGAACGGAATACCTTTATGCTTTATGAAAAGGTACATACCTGAAGCATGGGTCAAAAGGTCCTTGATAGCTTTATCCCTGTCTCCCTCATATTGAAGGTAGTAATAACCGCTTGGGCCGTTCTCGTTGACCTCTTTTTTAGCCTCCATGATTTCCTTAACTAGGGGTTTTGCCTTTTCAGTGTTGAGGCTTTTAGACCAATCAGGCTGAGGAAATCTAGCCGTGTAGGCGTCCTGAGAGAAGACGGGTGTCCCTCTGCTTGGGTCAACCATGTCTCGAGTACCAATAAGAGAGATTTCGCCGAAGTCAGCATATGGTGTTCTCTGTTTGGTAATACCTAAGGACGGTACGGCAAAACCTCCCAAGTCTAAAGACTTGTTGAGATTCTCTTCGCTGATATTGTGAACCGTTATCAGGGGATCTTGGATACTTGTTTGATAGTACCCAGGGAACAGTTCCCGAAGCTTGACTAGGTCGGCCTCGGTCTTTACACTAACACCTGAGTCGTTGGAACCCCGAAGGCTATAGATGCCGGAGCTCTTGTTCCAACGACTTATTTTTTGGCTATTGGCGTAAACCAAAGCGTTGTTTTGCTCCTGCAACGGAAAGTACAGCGTATTTTCAGGGCCCCAAGAGGTTTTTGCCAAATTGATTTCAGCATGCCTTCCAGGGCCATTAAATTTAACCGCGACAACAACGTTTTGATTATTTTCGGCCTTTAGGTCAAGCATGAAGAGATAGGTATTTTCTCTCCGATCATCTCTGAAAATTGCAATCGGATCTGTCAGCGCTTCTGGAATTTGCTTCAAAACTCGTTTCGAAATCTCGGGATGAATATGGTGAGAAGGACTAGATTTTTTTCTCCTGGCAGGGCACCATCAAACATGTGAGGGGTAGCCCGAAGCGTTAAGAACTTTGCCCCAATCAATTTCATCACAAGCGGGGTTTGCTTGAGCATTACCACGTTTTGAGTAGGCTTAAGCTTTAGGTCGTCAACAAAACGCCCCCAATCCTCAGCATCTTTTCTTAATTTTTCTGCTGCACTTATTGGTTCCTGAGAGAATCCTTCTGCGGATTCCGCTCTCTGAACTCTTACCTCATATTCCTGCTCAAGCTCTTTCCTGCTCTTGCCTAGGCGGATTCCCAAAGTTTCAAAGAATGCGTCATGGACTTTGGCGCCCATCTCTGCAACCTTTTGTTCCGCTCCTGCGCCTACCAGCTCCCTCACAAAACGACTAATAAAGGAGCTAACTTCTTTGTCCATAACTTCAGGGTCTACGCCTTCTCCAGACACCTCAACCTTCTCTCCGTTGTCGAGCTGTTCTGCTGCTCTCTGTTCATCGGCAAGAGACTTATTTATGTCTCCTCTAGTTCCTGAAGGTTGATCCTCCTGAATAATTCTGGCGGATTGCAATTCCATAGCGGCGTCAACATGGCTAGGCCTAATTTCATTAACTGCTCGATCAAAAGAATCAAATTCTTTTTTGACCATCTGGAAAACTTGATCCTTAGTGACTGCTTCAAAGAAACCTGCGCCTCCACTTTCCTGTTCTGCCACCTCTCTGAACCTGGCCAGGATTTCCTGAAGTCTTTCGGGATTAGCCGATAGGAGAATGTCTCTAAAGTAGCGCTGTGCGGGTGTTGCGGATTCCTCCATGAGAGAGCCTGTAAGCTCCTTCTCATGGCCCTTACCGTTGATCTTCTTCGCTTCTCTTCGTGTCTCGAATACGTCAGCCACGGCCTCCAGAAGGTCTGGTGAAAAGTCCAGCTCTCCTTTGATCTTCTTCAGCCTAACCACCTCAGTGGCTACAGACTGCAAGACGTTCATGATCTTGCGGTCTTCAGGGCTGTCAGCAATAAACCTGTTGATGATCCGAGTATCAGAGAAGGCGGCCGCAAAAATAGCAGGCCTCATTCGTCTTGCGATATTGTCATAAAGGGCATTGCCGTTTGAATCAATGAGGCCTTCTTTATCGGGAGTACGCTTAACAAACTCGTCCATAGACTTTCTAGTGATTTCACCGTCCTTGGTGAATTCAACCTCTTCAAGTCGGACGTTTCGAGCGTCCTGTGCAGCTTGCTCGGCCGGATTTAGTTTCAGAGTGCCTGTGCGGTTGGACGCCTCTCCGATACCCTCGACTACATCAGCATCATCCATGACGCGCACCAGGATCGGATTCTTCATTTTCTTGAGCTGGCGTTTTGAGATTCCAAACTCTTTAGCGTCTTGAGTAAGATCGGCTCTGTACTTGGTCGCCTTAACTTGTCTGTAGGCGCCTTGTAGTCCAGCTATGCGGCCATTACCTGCAATAGCTCTGGCACCTGCTACGGTCGGATCTGTAAACCCTGGATTGCTGGATCCGTCAACGGCATTAGAAGTGAGCACATCGTCCGCGTCCACCACGGCATAACGCATTGTCATCGGCTCGGAGCTCGGGTCAGCGGACACATCAACCCGCTTTCCCCAGAGAATATTCATGTCCTCGGGTACATAGGCAATAATCGGAGCGCCTTGATCCAGGGAGCGGCTCTCTCTCAAAAGATTGAAGTTCGGAGCGGCCGCGATTTTTTCCATCTGGAGGCGGCTTTCTTTTGAGGAGCGGTCACGATTCTGAATAGAATCCAGCACGCTTTTATTCATGTTCGTGGTGGGAGCGGCTTGACCCTCAGGTGTCTGAGGTGCGCTCGGTTGGGTAGCGGCCTCGGTCTCCAGGTAACGCGCCTGAGCACGGTTTGCACGTGCGCCCAAAGCACCAAAAGCAATACCCATACCCGCCGATACTCCGAGATTCACGGGATCAAACGGGTCATACTCCTGAGCCTGTTTTGAATAGTTGGCGTTATCCAATACAAATTTAATGGAGGCCTGTTCGCTGATGTCGGTCAGCGGGTTGACAGCGCCACCGAAAAGTATTGACTTCACATAGCTGGTTCCCACTGCTCCAGGCAAGGCCATTCCTACAGCGTTGACTGAGCCTGTGATCGCACCTGCCGTCCGAGCTATTGAGGCGTCCACGCCCTTGTCTCGGAGCTTGCCAGCTTCGTAAAGACCGAGGTCAGCACCGAAAAGCGGAGCGGCCAAAATACCGCTTCCGCCCGTGGCTACGGTGTATCCGATTGCCTTGGCCAGGGATCCCGTTAAACCATGAAGCATCATGGCGGCCTGTCCCGTTGTCTCTGGGTTAGGCGTGTAATCGTTCTGGGCCTTGAGGCGTGCAAACTTTGCATCATCTCTCAGCCTAGCTGCTACCTGCTCCTTCTGCTCCTGGGTCGGCTTGAAGTCGCTGAATGCGTCCTCGTTATTGTCGAGGTCGTAATTCACCTCTACGCGGTCCGCCATTAACTCGTTTACGCCTGAAAGTGATTGATAGAAGGAGAAAGGGAGCGCCTTTTCCAGCGCCTCTCCTGTGCCTTGAAAAGCTGAGGGCTTGGTCGGCTCCATATCCTTCGCTACACCAAAACCTCTCAGGGCCTCGGGCTGAGTTTGAACTGTTTCACCAAAAGCGTTTAACCAATTCATTTTTTAGTTCTCCGAGAAATGTAGGTGTTGAGGTCGATTACTAAGGGCTGGCCTTTCTCGTCTCTCACGTAATTGAGGCCGTTGACTACTTGGTACACACCGTCATCAATCGACTGGAGCTGTCCAGAAGAAACAAGATTTTCAAGCTGGCTGGAAGTGAGTTTCAGGCCGCCATAAAAATAGGCTTTCTTACTTTTAGCAAGGTCCTTTCCTGCGTCACTCAGCAGGTCTTCAAAACTTCCGACTTGTCTAAAAGTGAATGTGTTCTTCTGCGCCTTATCGAGCTGAGTAGGTAGGAAAATCTTCTTCCCGTTATGCTCGTAAACCTTGCCGAAAACGTTCTCAGCAGACTTCGCAACATCCTGAGAAGAGGATTGGTTGGCGTAACAATGCTCATTCATGGCCGCTGACAACATGGCCTCATAGGCCGGACTACCGTCCGAGACTGCCAGGACACCGCTTAACAATGTCCTCATGTCCTTCTCGTCTTTCCAGGCCTCACCGATTTTCGACTTCTTAATGTAGTCACCGTTGATCTGTCTGAGCGCACCGTTCATCTCCTTGCCGTTCGGAGTTGAGGCCACGCCCAGCGCGATTGCAAGCGTCTGGTTCTTGTTGCCGATTTGTTCGGAGAAAATCCTTAGCGGCTCCGAAGTTGTTGCGGTCGGATCGGTCATGCGGTCGGCCATTCTGTTCAGGAAGTCCGCCTGGTGAACGGCGTCCATGCCCTGCATGAAATTCAAAAAACCTGAAATCTCGGCCTTACTGAATAGCGTCCTGGGTGTGCCAAAACGTTCTGACACCTGATCCATGCTGTCGATTCTCTTCTGAATCTGTAGCAGCGCTCCGTCCTGATTCGTCCAGTCGGTAATCGGCTGTAAGCCTAAGTCAGGCATTCCAGAGAAGGCAAACTGCACGGGATCCTCTGCACGTTCTTTGCGGATCTGCGTGTAGGCCTTATTCCAGGTTTCTAAGTCTTTCATCCGAGCGGCGTAATTAGGATCGTCTTTAGAAGGTGTCATCTGTCGCGCTGTGGCCTCAATCTCTGCATTGCTGAGTGTCGGCATAAGGTAGAGATTGGCATTGAGCTTCGATTCCTGCTGTGCGTTCTGGAATTGTCTCAGCCCTTCTTCCTGCCCGTAAGTCTGAATAAAAGCTCCGACATCAGGGAGCTGGCTCATGTCGCCTGTGCTCCTGGCTACAGCCAGCGCATTATTCAAAGTAGTCTTGAATTGGGAGCGCAGGTTAGCCGTTGACTGAGAAGTCTGCGCCTTGGTGTGTTGCATGATCCAGAGTTTCTCTGGCTCATTCAGAGAATCAAAGACCTCAATCCCCGTCTTCACGTTCGGATTGAAAACGAGATCTGCTGCCGTCAGTCTTGGCGCCTGAGTTGTACCTTCGCTCAAGAGTTTGCCGTTATCGTCGCGGCGCTCACCATTCGGACCAATAAAGATGTTTTGGCCGTTCTCAACTGTCCAGCGGCCGCCCACATTTCGCTTCCCGTCTGCATACTGGCTTTCCTCGGAGAATGTGTGGTGGTTCGGCTTCTTGAACGTGTCTGGAAAGTGACCATTCTCAGCTTGAGCCACTCCAGCTTTCCAGGCTCCTCTTAGGTCATAGTCGTAAACATCACGCTCATGGCCGATCTGTTTGGCCCATGCTTGGTACTGCTGTTCTTCTTCGTCAGATAACTGAGTGTTGTACAGGTCGGAATAGTCGTTGATGTCCTCCTTGCCGAGAGCGTCCAGGACACCTGCAATAATCGTTCGCTCGCTGTACGGGACATCGCCGATCTCCTGCTTCATCATGGCCGTGACGAGCTTCTTCAGCACCTCAGGATTTTTCGTGTCCAGCTTTTCATCAGGCTGATAGCCAGTGCCCTTGCATACGTTGGCTATGTAGTCATCAGTTGGATTCTCTGAGGCGGGAGCGTATCTGCTCACAATATCTCTAACAGTGTTGATCCCGTACTTCGTGCCATAGTTTTTAATGACGGTAGCAGCGGCCCTGATCCCGTCCATCGGAGTTGAAAAGATCACATATCCGTTGTCACTCTGGCCGATTGATCCGCGCCATTTGTCGCTGGAGGCTCGGACGTTGAGCGGGTTGCACCCTTTGTATCCAGAAGTATTGAGCACCTTGTCTGCGACTTTCGGAGCCTGGCCTAATCCTGCCTGCGCTCTGGATTGTCTCAGGATATTCTCGTTTGTGTTGTCGCCCGTGGTTCTGGCAACTGCTCCAGGTGTCAATGCCAGGGCCGTTGCTCCTCCATAACGTTGAGAGAGTTCAACCAACTGCGGAGCGGCTCTGTGGAATAACATTTGGTAAGTACGGCGGCCTACGTCCGTGCTCATTTCCTTTGAGCCGTCCGTCTGAAAATGTCTCAGGGCGCCGATAGGATCGCTCAAGGCCATGTTTGAATAAACTGAGGCATAGGCCAATGACTTGTAGGCGTTCTTCTGACGTTTCAGTGTTTCCTCGTCCCATCCTTCCATCCTGCCTTGGTAGTCGATCTCGCTCATCAGGCTGGCCATTGTTCTCTGACCGTCTGGAGTAAAACCGCCTAAAGCAAACTCCTCCACAAGGTTGTCTGCATGGTCTTTAGAGGTCTGAGCCCGCCACTTAATGTTCTGCTCGTTTCGATAGACGACGGTCTTCTGTCGGACGGAATTAAGGCGCTGTAATGCGTTGGACTTAAAAGCCTCTCTCACATCCGGATCGTCAATCTGTCCTAAATGTTTGTCATAAATAGACTGAAGGTCGCTCTGTGCCTGATCCCAGCCTGTAACCGCGTTCTTGCCACGCTGTGCAAAATAGCCCTTCTCAGGGTCGTACAGCGTTGTCTGTACTTCCTTGTTGTAAGCGTCAAGCTGTTCATCGGCCTGTGCTTTTACAACAGTGTCACGGTGATAAGCCTCAATTTTTATCGTGCTGTCTGCAAGCTGGCTCCAGGGTTGGAGCGCTCGATTCATGACATTTTCATAGTCAAAAGAGGGTCGGACGTTATCAACGGGAGCGCCGAAACCTCGGCCGCTCTCTACAACACCTGGGACGTTGTTTTCATACTTAGGGACGATTGGCATTTTTTATCCTCTGTAGTTCAGAGAGAAGATGTTTTTAGTTGTCGGATAAAGCTGTGTGGTTTTGACTGTCTGGCCTAGCAGCAGGTTCGGTTGTGCACCTGAAATAGCATCAATCCTCGTTACGCCTGGCTGGGCGCCTGATATGGCGTCAATCTTGATTCCTGGGTCTGCTCCGGAGATTGCATCAATGTGGATTGGCTCCTCAGCCTTCGGCTTTTCGGCCGATTCGGATGCTTTGGCCATATCCATCAATTTGCCGTAAGCAAATGCCATTCCCATATTCCCAGCGCCCACCAGAAGAGAATCCGTAAAGGCTCGGCTTGCGCTCTGCTTCTTAGCCAGGCTCATTAAGGCCTGGTTTCTAAAGTCTGTCTCTTTTGCTCGGTAGCCCCACGCCTCGGATTTGGCGTTAGATTCAAGCCTGTTGAGATTGATCTTCTTCACAATGTCCGTGCTGGCTAATTGCTCGGCGGCTGATCCGACACCGATAGCAACTCCGTTCGCGGCTAAAGCGACTTTCTGCCGTGCTTTAACCTGAGCGGCCTGCATGGTCTCGCGCTGGTATTCACCTTCAGCGGCGAACAATCTCTGCTGATAATGCAAGTTCATCGTGTCCGCGTTGATCTTTGCAATATCGGCTTGTGCTTGTGCAATAGCGTTGTTGTACTTCGTGACACTCTTAGCACCGAAGGCGTTAAAGAGTGTGGAAACACCTGTAGAAATAAGGCCTAGTGTGCCAAAAGAAAAACCTGATCCGGCCATAAAAAATCCTCCAACTCAGCATAGATATTGGAGGATTCCACGGGGTTGATGCGCACTACACCACGTCGCAGGTCACGGTAATACTAGAGATTTTCAGCGGGAGCGGGGCACTCTGGCGAATACACACTTGACCGTCATCCGTCCATGAAGCGGCGATATCTACTTCAAACTCTCCGTTCCTCTTCTTCGGCGGGGTACCGGGTGTTTCCCGTCCTCGTGTCGGCTGCTGATAGAGGTCGTCGAAACTCGAGCCAGCCAGAATGCTCGCTGAATCAATCATTCTCACTGCTACACCACTGATGTTCTTCCTGTGGTTACTACCGAAAGAAAGATCCTGAAGCTGTAAGGCAAGAGGTAAGGTCTGAATGTCAGAGTTGTACGGCAAACCAACATGCACCTTAGAGGCCGCTCTTCTTAGCGTGATCTTGCCGTTCTGCACTACTTGATCCGGCACACAATAGCCGTCGGCTAGGATGGAAACCTTCATCCCATTCAGCCAGCTAATTCCCGTGATGTCCGTCTTGGCTGGGCCTGAATACGTGCCTGCGCAGTCCATGAATAAGTAGTCTTCATCTTTCTCAATGATGTACTCATTCATGCGCTCTACAAACCTCACGGTGTTGTCTCCAATTTTCCGCTTGGTCACGACATAAAGAATGTCCTCATTGCTCTCTGGCACCACTGCACACGATTCAAAGTCGCCCTGGGTCTCGTGCTGTGCAAAAGCTCCGACTTGTTGTTCTGGCACGTATGTGAAGGAGATTAGTTTGCCTATGTCGTTCACGCACCAGAATATGCTGTAGGGAGCCTTGGCGTATGCAATATCGACAACTTCGTGATGATCGAAGAGGTGGGCCGCTCTCAAACACACATCGGAGGTAATATAGCCGCCCGCCTGATAGCTGTAGCCGAGTTCTCTCAGGTGTCCGCCTCGAGCCGAGGCAAAGATCATCGTGTTGTTAATAAGGACCGGTTTTGTCTGGCTGGAGCCGACATAAGACTGAGGCCGCACACTCATAGATTCAGGCGTGATCGCGTCTGAGTTCACTGGGCTCACTCTCCATTCCCCGCTTGCGGTCAGCATAAGGAGCTGAGACAAGGGGACGATATGGCGGATTCGGTTTGAATCCTGGCTCGCTACCCTAACCTTGATGCGGTCGGTGGATTGGGACGGGAGGGAATAGCCCATATCTGTTTCAGTGCCCGTCTTCGTTGCCCAAATATATTGCGGTCTCATGCGACTGCCGGCAAACCACCTTCTCTGCTCGAAGTAGCTCACACATCCTGGATAGTCGCCAGCATTCGCAACAGTCAGAGATATTTGAGCGCCTGAGCCATAGTTTGAATAAAGAGTGGCCGTCGGATTTGAATATCCTGCGCCTGGATTCTTGACTATTACGTTTGTCAGCTTGCCGCCTGAAATTACAGGCTCTAACACGGCTCCGCTTCCTGTTGTATCGGTCACTCTGATTGAAGTCTCTAAGAACCCAGCGCTCTTTGCAGAAGTCACAAATTCGCCTGTATAACGCTTGAATTCAAATTTGTAGTTCAGTGCTTTTCGGCTCCAGGTCCATGTCGGCCAGGATGTGATAGTCACTCTACAAAGCGGCCGCTTATAACCGGACCCTGCGCTTGTGACCTGGATCCCTTTAATTGGGCGGAAACCATATAAACAGAAATTAAGATTCCCTGTCGGCTTGGTGAGCTTGATCCATTCTGAGGCAGAAGAGAATATGGCCTTGGCAGTCGCTCCGACACCTGATCCTTCGGCGTCATAAATCTCCACGCTGGCCGAGAAGAGAGAAATCATCTCGTCATTAGGGACAAGGCCTACACCATCGCCATAGAAGTTCAATGCCCAGCCGTCATCACTTTGCCACGCAGAACAGTTTCCAGGTGCTACAGGTCCATAGAAGTTTCTGCCCGATCCCTCGACTACCCATGTCTGTGTCTCTAGCAGGTCGATCCCCGTAATTTCTCCGTTCGGACCGACATATCCAGAACCTTGAGCGGTTACGGTTGCCCCCGTAATGCCGCCGCTTGTGAGGAATACATCATCATAGATTGGCGGTGTAATTGAGCTGTCAGGCGCGATATTGTCGTCATCAATCGAGTTGGAACGGGTCTCACCTATGTAGCCATATATGCCTCCCTTATCACGGTACACGCGGTAATGATCGGCACCTGCAACAGTGTTCCATGTAATGGTGTTGTACGCACCATCCCCGTAAGGGTTGCACACAACTGAGGCGGCCTGGCTCGCTTTCGATTCCTCGGAGTTGTCCAGGTTGCACGAGGTCACCACGTACTTCCGGACATATCCGTCTTTATAGGTAGCAGACTGCAAGATGTGCTGTGTAGCTGTCACTCCTGTTGGCGGTGTGAGAGAAGTATTGAAAGTGATGTCCACAAGTCGCCAGTCAAGGGCTCCGTATCTCCTGAGCTCTCTAGGCGGATGGGAGCAGTGCACCAGCGTGATGATGTCCACGCTCTGGGCATAGTCAATATCAAATAACTCCGATTCGTCATAATCGGTCGCTACCTCATAAGGGACATTGCCGTTCATCAGCGTTGAGCCGTTCGTGTGAAAACGGACGTAATGATGACCAAACTCTAAGATCATCGTCTGAGTTGCTGAGAATGTGAACGGGATCAGGCGGCATTTTCTGTCCGGATATTTGGTCTCACGCACCATTGAGAATCCGGGCCTTCTTACCACAGGGCCTTGAGGCTCAACGATCATGTTTCGGCACTTGGCCAGCCCTGCAGAATATGAAGGATCCGTGATTCTGGAGTACATCGAAGGAGAAATCTCACCTCCTCCGATACTCTGTTTATAGATTTTCAGTGACATTTAAACACTCCGTGCCGCCAGGTGGGGCGCTAAATATTCGTGCTTGACCCTGATAGAGTTTCGAGAATCCTGATACTTTGCGTTCTCTAAGGCTTGGGCCGCTAGCTGGAGCATCTGCTGCGCCAGGGAAGTTTTCATCAGCGGGCCCGTGAGATAGCTTGCCAACTGAAGAACAAGGGCCTGGATAAAGTATTGAGGCATGATGCTCACGTTCTCCACGCTTGCGACATATCGGAGCATGGGAGCTGGAGAATCGGTCAGGAGAATAAAAGAGCCTGTTTCCGATAATGTCTCCATCTCAAAATCAAGTCCGGCCTCGTCCACCCTTGAGCTTTTCTCATAGACCTTAACTGTCCTCAGATAGTCGGATGGCACTTGGTAACCGTGCGCCCATTGGTACAAGTCGGCGTCATATTTCTTGTATTCAGGCAGTCTCACGCGCCTGATCGCAAAAGCCCAGTTGTGGGCCTCAAGCAGATAACGGAGTGCCTGAGGATAGTATTCAGCACAAGCCTCAGCCTGGGGATTGCCTTCAGGCGGTTTGATCCTTGTGATTGTGCCCTTCTCGCCGAGATACGAGAGAGCGGAATTGCAAATTGACACTTCATTCATATTAAAAAAGGGAGGTTTTTAAGCCTCCCTCCTCTCTTTTAACAACTACTGAAAACTGCAACGAGAATTAACGATTAGTAGCCTTCGATCATCTTCACGCAAGGATCGGTGAACTTGTCGAAAACGTATGCAGTTGCCTTACCTGCGGTCGGAGCGGTAGAGGACACTGCGGTAGTCACGCGCAGATAACGCTTGCACTTGGCGGGGAGCGGAATTGCTACGCCATAACCCATAGTTTTTGCAGTCAATGCGCCAGTGCTTGCCACCGTTGTATAGGTGGAGTTGTCGGCGGATTCCTGAAGATTGAAGGTAACCGTGGCGGTCGCTGATTCGATCTCTTCGGTCTGCATGATGACCAGGTAAAGCGGCTTCTGGCCCGTGGTATTAATATCCGCGCCGAGGTCAATCACATCAGAAGTGATTGCGGCTGTGAGCACCTTGTTCTTGAAAAAGAGTAACTCTTTGTCGTACATGATTCTGTCTCCTTAGCTGATCTTTGCGGAAGTCTTCAAAACGTCTTTGCCAACTTTCTGAACGGGTACACCGTCAAAGGTGATAACGGAGCGGCCCGCAACGTTTTCAAAGTTGAGGGAGTTCGTTACCTTGTTGTTGATCTGGCGGCGCAGATAGCTGTGGATTGTGTCGTTTGCGAAGAACACGGTCTTGCCAGGGTTAGACACGTCAAGCAACTCAAGTGCCTGTGTCATCAGGTCAATAAGGTCATCACCAGAAGAGGCATTCTTGGTCAGGGCTGATGCGTCAATGTTGGCAATGCGGACAATGTTGAGCGGATTGAAACAGGCCACGCCGATATCAAAGCCCATGTCCGTGACATAAGCGTAATGATGTTTGCCGCCGTCATCGTCAATGCGTTCTTTCTGCGGACGTGCATCAATCCAGATTCCACCCTGGGCACCGTATTCAGGATAGAAGGTGTACATATTTTCCGTATCGCAGGACAAAAGCCAGATATCGAAGTTGCCAGTTGCTTTGGTGGAAGAACCCTTGATGATACGGTCATAGAATTCATTGTCTTTGCCGTTAACAATGTCGTAAAGACCGAGGCTTGTTCCGTTACCAGAACCATAGAAAACAGACTTGGCGGCCTGGCGTGCAAGACCACGCATGACTGCGGCGTCCTTACGAAGGCGGAATGTATCGCGCTCTTCAGGCTTACGAGAATCGAGCAAGTCGGCGTCAACTTCAGAAGAGGTGCGGACACGGAAAGAATCGTATCTGACTGCACGGCCCTTGGCCTGAGAAGTGCCCCATCCTTCGTTGTAACCGACTACTTCGCCTTCAGGGTAGTCAGTAACGATAGTGCCCTTACAGGCTGTACCGTCGTTAGCGGGAATGAGAGTGAGTTGATCGAAGAAACCCGAATAATCACGGATTGTCTGAATCAGAACCTTTTTCTGAAGATCGCTGTCCTGGGTCAGGTTAGCAATGTCAGCAAGTGTGGTGGCACCAGTATTGATAATTGCCATGATTTACTCCTTTGCTTTGTAGAAATCTGCCGCCGTGTAGATTTGCTTTACGGCGTTACTCTTTGCGGCGGGCGAGCGGTCTTCTCCGATAACCGAACCAAAATGCTTGAGGATCTTGATAAGGCCTGGATGGTTGCCAGCGATTGCCGCCAGTTCCGCAACATCTTCATCAACAAACTTTCCGTCCGCGCCTCGAAAGTCCTTGAGCGCCTTCTGCGCTGTGGCAATGGTCGATTTCAGGTGATCGCCGCCAATTACGGGATCAGCCTTAACCTTTTCCTGCCAGGCTTTATTGGTCTGCGCGATTTGGTCCGCCTGTTTCTTTGCAAGGATCGGCGTTACCTTGTCGATAACGGCCTGAGCCTTGTCTTGCGGAAGATTCAGCTCCTTGGCTACTTCTGAGAATCCTTTGACTACATCCGCGTCCAGGGATACGCCCTGGGGAGCCTTGAAGTCTTCGTACTTCTCGGGAGCGCCTGCCTCTTTCTCAGGCTCCTGCTTCTCTTCGGATTCCTTCTGCTCTTCCTTTGTTTCGGAATTGAGCAAGGAGGATTCCTCAATAGTTTCGGGAGTTGCTGTCTGTTGGGTCTGAGCTGTTTGCTCAACAGGGGCGGGAGTAGATCCGGCCTCGCTTTCAGTTTTTTCGGCTGTTTCTACAGTTTCATTCATTCTGTTCTCTCAATTCCTGAATAAATTCAGGTTTGTGTTTAATGACGTACTCGAAAATGGTTTGCGCAAACTCGCGCTTACCTTCCTTCCGAGCCATGTTGAGAGCGTTTGTATCGAATGCCGAGCCGAAAAAGCCGCTCTCAGCAAACAATCGCCTGAATACGGTCTTTCCTGCCCGCGTCTCCAAAACCTCCTTGAGAGCTTCTCGGAATTCGTATTCCTCTCTGGCCAACTCCGCTTGCTTAGCCTCAGCCTCAGCAGTCGAAGTTGCGAACGGATCTCTTACTGTCTTGCTCATTCTCTAACGTCCTAATTTCTTGATGCGCACACCCTTAGGCCATACCTTCCGCGGCCATATCCTGCATACCCTGAACGGCCTGTCCAGCCATTGTTTCTGGACCCGCAGGCACCTTTCCGAGCTTGGATAACATGTCAGCGCTCTGGGTCATCTGCTGTTGTTGCTGAGCCTGTTGCTGTTGCTGTGCTCTCTGCTGTCTGATAGCTGCTACCTCGTCCGAAGAACGAAGGATTTCAGGAGAAACACCGCGTTTGTCGGAAACAATCTGGGCGTACTTGTCCAGATCGAAGTTATCCAAGAAGTCGGGCTGCACCTGTGCAATCTGCAAGGCCTCTTGGATCGCTTGTTGGTCGGTGCGGGATTGAATCTCTTTCTGAGAGCGACTGAGGATTGATGTGTACTCGATATTCAGATCCGTTCCCTGAATCGCTTCGGGAGCTGGCGGGATTAGGCCTTGTTCATTGAGGATGTCGAACGTCCTATCAATGAGCGGCTTGAGCACCTCGTTGTTGAATCGAGAGAGAACGGGGCCGAGCATTAAGAGTTTCTCTTCGTGCAACTCTGCCACGGCTGTGGCCGTCATCTGGTTGATAGCGCTCTGGTTGTTGAGCATGAGGAACATGTCAACGTTAAAAGCGCCCTTGATGCGCTGTTGACACTCTCCAATATCCTGGCGCAACTCGCCCAGGTTAATGTTCACATTCCACAACTGCTCTACAGGTTTGCGGCCTGTGGATCCGTTCACGAAAGAGACACCACCTGGATCTGTGTCAATGTCTGAATCTTTGGCCTCAGTGGGCAGACCGATTGGCGGCTTGACCATGTAGTCAATAGCGTTTCCCTTCTGCATCTGTTCATGCTGTAACTGCATGACATCGCCTAAGGCCACCATGCCAGGAGATTCAGAAGAATAAGTCTCGTTACTGATAGCGCCCCAGCGTCCCACAACGGCAGGGAATGTCCTGTAGCCTGATTCCCTGAGAATAGGATGGGCACTGTCGTTATAGTCTTTGAGGACGTAAACCGAGCGCCAGGGCATGTTTTTGTTGTCCTTGAATCTCGGATCACGGTCTTTGCGCGGCTCGATTGCGTGCAGCACCACCTGTTGCTCGTCCAATTTTCCAGCTTTGGCCACGGCGGCCAGACTGGAGGGGAGCACATCAATTCCGAATTCATCAATGAGCTGGCGCGTGGTCATTGAGAACTCTCGATAGAGAGTGTCTGGAATGCCGCGGGCATTGCACGCTATGCAGTATTCACCGACGGTCAGCGGACTACAGATAAAGCCGAGTTGGTCATCCTCTTCAATGATGATTGCCAGGACACCGAACAAGCCAGCCTCCATCCATGCATGGTGGAGAGACTGATACAGGTTTGTCCGAGCAAAAGACATGTAAAGAATCTGACTGACCTCAGACAACCAACGGCGCACCTCTACCGATTCATCTAAGTCAGGGCTTCCCGTGGTCAGGTAAAACCACTGCTGGCTGGGATCGGTCATGCCTGACATCAGGCCCTTGGCCAAAACATCCGAGGCCTTGAGGGGAGTGTTGTCATAAATTGAATTCCACTTGCCTTTGGCCTCATTCTGATTTTTCGGGCTCAGAAACTTGCCGTTGGCGGGCCTCAAATACTTTGAGATATTCCGCCATTGGTGCAGGTATGGATCCCGCTCCTTCTGAAGTTCTCTCCAGCGGTTCAGGAGCTTTTCTCTTAATTCTCGTTCTTTCATGATGGTCTACCCCAGGGCAGACTTCTTGCCCAGCGTTAAATCTTGATCGTCCACGCCACCCGCGCCTGTCAACATGGTTTGGCCGCCCGAGAGCAGATCATTAGTGTTGTCGCCGAGGATTTTGCTAATGTCGGCGGTCTTCTGGTTCTGCATACGCATTTGCTCACGCTGTTGTTCAGCTTGTTTCTCCGCGTTGCGTTTTGCTTCTTCCGTGGCGTCCTTCTGAGCGCTGGCCTGGCGTCGAGCGGATCGGCTCTGTGTGTGAGAAGTGAGTGCGGCAGATCCGGCCATAAGCAGGCCATATCCCAGCATTTCCATACCCATGGTTTAATCCTCCAGTGATTTGTAATAGGTGACATCCGAGCGCTGGAATAACCTGTCAAAGAGTTGCTCCGTTCTGGATCCAGCGGGGGCTGAAAATCGAATACCTGATGCGCCAAACTCCCGAGCCATTTTTATTGCGTGTCTCAGGAATTGCAGGCCGTGGCCTCGGTGCTCTGGCTCTAAAAACAAGGTGTCCACGTTGGCCACGTCTTTAGAGTTGTGCAAGGAAGGACACATGACGATTGCCATAAGTCCGACTAGCTGGCCCTCGCTCACTGCTCTGGCGCAAAGAAGCAAGCCGTTCTGTGCAAGGAACGAGTATTTATCCTTGTCCACAATGCCCTTCAAGTCGAGGTGGCCCGCCTCCTGGCGGTAGTGCTGGCACACCTCCTCATATCGAGGGTCATTGAATAAGTCTGAGAGCGTACAGGTTTCGATTTTCATCATGTCCCGATTGTCGAGCCAGTCACGAGACTGATGCGCACACCCTCTAGGCGTATGGATCGCGTATGCCCTTATGCCTGTTGACCCGCTGATGTCTCCAGCTGTCGTCCTCTATGTACTCTTGGATGGGAATAGCGAAACACAATGCCAGGGCGTCAGCTGTGTCTGGAGAGTTCATTCCGCGGCGTTTCATACTGTCCTTGGATTCGAGCAATAACTGGCCCTTCTGGTCAATGAGTTTCTCAGGTATGCACAAGTCCTCGGCCAGCTCTTCACTCTTTGGGATCACTCCGTCATCACGAATGAAATCCCGCATCTTGTCCCACATCTCAGCCCTCTTGTTTGCCCAGCGCTGGGGATTGGTTGACTGGCTGGCGCTGATGACCTTGTTGAGGTGCTGCACCTTGTCCTTTAACCAGTCATACGGGCTTGCTCCTACACCCGTATAGTCCAGATTGATGTACACCCGAGGAATGCCCTTCTGCTTCAATTCGTTCGCATACATGAGCACCTGCATTCCGAGCTGAGGGCCGTCCAGGCCACGGAAAACCTTGAGCGGCATAGTGCAGTCTCTACCGATCTTAGTGGCTATTGCTGAGCGGTCATCCCCTTCCCGTGCCACGTCCACGCCGAGGATTGCCACCGTCTTGGAGTAGTTGATCTGCCCCACATCACGATTCATAGCCGCGTCAACGTCCTCACGGTTAATGAATTGCTTAGCTGATGCGCTGGGGAATACGCCTCGAACGCGCACCTTCACAAAGTCGCTGTCCTCTCCATAGTCTTCTACATACTCCTGGAGCTGTTCCTTGTTCGTGATCTTCACTGTGCGGCTGTCAATGTTGTACGTGATCCAGCGGTGGCGGCTCTTGTGGAAAGCGTCAAAGAATGGGCCGTCTGGGCGCGTAGGGTTTCCGAAAATGCACCAGATAATCTGCGTGTCTTTATCGGTGAGCGCGCCTTTCGTGACTTCGTAAATCTTTTGAGCGATAACTGATGCTTCATCGAATAAAACAAGGATCCGCTTGCCCTGATTATGGAGACCTTGGAATGCATCGGTGTTGTTCTCGTTCCACGGGATTGCGTCAATGCGCCAGGTGTATTTGTGTCCTGGCTGAGTTGAAAAGATGGATTCCGCGGCAACCTCAAACCAGTCACGGAAAAGGCAAAGATGGTGCCATTTATGCAACTCACTCCAGGTTTTTGTAATGAGCTGGTTCTTGGTTTCGGCTGTTACAACCCCTTTCATATCGGGATAGGTGCAGATAGCCCACAACATGATCCAGGCCACAAAAGCGGTCTTCCCGATACCGTGCCCGCTGGCTACAGCTATCTGGATAGCTTTATGTCTCGTTTCCCCGTTCTTGAGCCGGTCGCGGATGTCACACAAGATTTTCTGCTGCCACACGTCCGGGCCTTCGTAATTAGCCAGCTCCCCGTGTCCCCATCTAAAGCATTTTTGGACGAAAAGGAGCGGATCATTCGTGCAAGCGATAGCGAGGCGCCTTAGGCCCATCTCAAAGTTCACAGCCTCTTCATTCATCTTTGACATCTTTCAGCACCTCGTTGAGCCAAGTGGAGCGGTCAGCTACATTTACATCAATCTGTTTGCGCTCAATGAATTTGCCTCTCAATCTGCAAATTGTTGTAAGCGCCTGATTCGCTCCTTTGCTGTCGAACATGAACACATAGTTACCGTCTTCATCTTTCATTTTCTCGCCTAAGGGCGTGTAAACCTGTTTAGGTTCGGAGCACATCTTGAGAATCTTTATCGCTTGTTTCAGCTCGAAGTCTTCCTCAAGCTGGAGCCTCTCATTCCGCTGTTTTTGGCGTTCTGCTATCGCGCGGGCAACCTTATCATTTCTTAATAATCTGCTCGCTTGCACTGCGGCTGAATCATCATCCTTTGCCTTGTAACCTGCGGTCTTGTAAGCCTGAGTAGCATTGCCTCCGTTCTTCAGATATTCGGATACAAACAGGGCTTGCTTCTGCGTCAGGCCGTCAATAATTGAATCTGTTTTAGCCATACAAACCCCCTATTCTGTTTTTAGTTTGGAATAGTTCCGGTGAGACATGCGCACGGTCATTTGAACTTGGTTGGAATAACTGCACGCCTTTTGCCTGAGAAAATGTCCCTGAGAGTGCGTATTGGAATGTCCATCTTTTGGCTTATTTCACGCAAAGAAAGCCCTGCAAGGCGAAGATCAAAGCAGTGGATTAAATCCTGATCGCTGTACTTCGCCTTTGGGCTGGACACTCCGACACGTACTGATGCATCGGATAAAAGAACGGTGGACGGGTCAAGACCGAGCTCGGAAAAACTCTGGATATTGGCTCTTAACTCGATCAATCGTTCTCGATATGCGCAGATTTCGTTGTACCGCTGTTTCTCCCTCTCTAAGTCCGACAGATTCGATAAGTCGGTTTTGGGCTTCGATTGGGAGCAGAGAGTGGTATCGGTATGCCCGAACAAGTCGGCCTGGATCTCGTTTTTCTTCATTCATCATTTCCCTCCGGTAGCGGCTACTTCCTCACGGATCAGCCTGAATAATTCCTCTATGGGTAAAATGGCCAGCCATTCTTTACGGTCTGCTCGGCAAACAACAATGGGGCGTTCTCCCGGATCACATCCGTTGCTGGCCTGATCCATCCATTCATAGATGTTTCCGATTGCGGCCCGCCTTTTGACTTCAATCGAGTAGGGATTGAGCTTGATGTCCGCTCCTCCGTCCCTCGTCTGTGAGAGATTGCGGTGTACCTGTATGCCCAGGTGTTGGAATATGAGATCGCAGATTTCGCGCTCTCCAGCAGCGCCTTTAGTTCTCTGTGCTTTTCCCATATCTGCTCCTTAGTCGTTGTTCTTTTTCAGAAAGTCGATTTCTGCCTGGAGCTTTTCAATGTCTTCCTCAGCAAGCTCAAGAGCCGACCTGGTACATCTGTGCAGAAGTTCCAGATTTGAGTACAAAATGCAAGCTCCCACTGCTATTGCAAAGGTGATGATGTTGAAAATAAGAATTAGGATTTCAAAATCTTCCATTGGTTTTCTCCTTAGTTGGTTATCGTCTTTGTGCGATTAGTTCTGCGTGTGTCCTGAATCTCGGAAACTTTGAATAAAAATCAATTCGTTTCTGGATGCTTTCGTCTGTAGCCCGTTCAAAAAGAGAGCACCTGGTGAACGAGATTTGGAAGCACTGACCATCCATTCCTGTTGCAGGGTTGTTGCAATAGATATTCATGGCCTTGTAAAAGTCGTCATGTCTATCTACGTGTATAGAGCCGTCTTTAGTACTGATCCAACCTGCACCAGCGTGTTTGCAATACAAGCAGCACCCGCTCATGGTTTTCTCCTGAATGAGCAGAGTGCCGCTGCGACCTCTACTCCGATTAGGAATGGCAAGCTGTAATCAATGTTTGATCCCTGCCAGGCAAACCAAAAAATGTCTTGAAAGTAGAGGAACCCGCCAATCATGCAAAGAGCCTTGGCAAAGTAAGCGAAGTCAAACGTCATGATGTTTCTCCTGGCTGAGTTGGAAAGCGGCTCTCACGAGTAATCCGAATAAAAACAGGTTGATAAACACGACCGGCGCCAGGATGATCATCAGCAGTGTCCATGCAGAATCAGACATGACTTCCTCCATACAAGTAGGCCTCATCTTCTTGCTGTCGTTGGATGGCTTTCTGCTTGAGCTGTTTCACAAAGGCCGAGAGCGGTGAAACCTGATCCAAAGACTTCCCTCTCATGCTCTCCTCTGAGTTTTCAATCATGTAGGGTTTGACTACTTGGCTACGCACCCATCTCTTGATCCGGTTTCCCAAGTCGTAAGCTGATTCATCCCGGAACTTCTGCTTGCCTTCGATAGGAATACAGGGAATGTTTGTCTGGGGAGCCAGCTCAGGAATGCCGATTGCCTGGAAATACTCAGTGAGGTTCTGAATGACATGCGGGTGATTAGACGTGGAGTTGTAATCGTCAATCAGTCGCCAGTCGCGCAAAAGTCTTTCTGCAAGATTGATGAGGTCTTGATACTGGATAAGGCCGGAAGTAACCTGCGGAAAATATCTGCCTTGAACGCCTTCGTGGAATTCACAAACGGTGATGCCTTGGGTCAGTTGGCCGCAAAAGACTGTGCACGGACAGCCATTGGCCCTGCAGGGTTGTTCAAAAACCTTCGTTGACTGCTGTCTTTGAGTTTTCCTGGATTCCGAGCTGCTGTCGAAGTCCACATCTCTCATGCTGTAGTTATTTGACATGGTATTTCCCCTCAATGATTTTCGTTAGGTTTTTCGGTTTGATGATCCATTCCAAGTCCGGCCTCCAGGTGTGGCCTTCCTTCTGCGGTGTTTCACCTGTGAGGAATTGCGAGCGCCTGATGTATCCAAACAATCTCTTAAACCAGCCAAGGCCTTCCTCTTCGGACTGATACCCCTTGTCATTGACGAGCGTTCTCCAGCGAGCAGCTAACGTTTTTCTTCTATCCTCTGACCAGATCCGGACTGTCGGCAGCATTGGCAGACATTCGTGGTACAAGGCGATGATTTTTTCGTGCGGACAACGGGAGCCGATTTGTACCGATCGCTGTTCCGGAGTGAGCTCTTCTTTTGGTTCGGTGAGGTTGAATTCCTCACTCTCACTCACGGCATTTTTCTGAGCGTCTGGAGAGCCGTCCTCGGCTCTACTGACAAATAAAGTATTAGGTTCATTAATAGGTTCACTTATAGGTTCGTGGTTCACTGTTGAACTAGGGGTCGGTTCAGTACTGAACCTGGTAGTAGTGCAGTGCTGAACGTGGTTCACTGCTGAACTAGGTTCACTATTGAACGTGGTTCGGTTTTGAACTAGGTAGCGATTGGATATGCCTTTTCCTCTGACAATTTCAATCAGACCTCTGGAGACAAGACTGTCCAACTTAGAAGAAAGGGTCTTGTTGTTCTTAATACAAGCCTTTCTCATTAAAGTTTCACGGGACGGGTTGCACTGCCTGGTTTTATCATTCAGGAAATCAGAAAGGATCACCAGAAGTAATTTCTCCTTCGGGTCGTCAATGTCTTGGTTGATGGCCCATTTGATAGCGTCAAAGCTCATTTCGTTCCCCCTTTAGTCGGGAACTCTGAGGTACTTCAGAATTACTTTCCTTTTCCTTGTCAGCTACAAGCCGCGTCCATAAACTGAACTTGTATTCTTCACGTTGGAAGAAATCCTGAAGGAGACAAAGCAAGAGCTCGTTTGAATGCAAGTTCTCTGCTATGCAAACTGCGTCGAGCTTTGCTTTCATCTCTTTGGTAACGGCGCACTTGACCACAATGTCACCACGCCGATTTTCAGGATGTAGGAACATTATTTGAACAACTCAGGAGCTAACTCTTCACGGGGGACACCAGTGATTTCAGAAACTTGCTTCACACGTTTGAGCGGGACTACGACCCACTGCTGGATGGACTGCTGGCTGATGCCGAGCTTCCTGGCCAAAGCACTCTGGCCGCCCGCTTTCTTAATGGCCTTCTTTAAGGCAGTTTTAGCGCTCATTTAAAAACCTCTTTAAAAAGTTACAGTTAATTCTACAAGTATTGCTTAATCATTACAAGCATTAACTGTATTGTCCGATAAATTCGCCCTACAGGGAAAACTTGTAGAATTAGCTTTGAAGGAGCCTCTTATGAATAAAGAACAAATAGCCTCCAACATCGCTGAGGCAAGAAAACGTTCTGGGTTGAATCAAAGTGAATTAGCCAGAAGACTAGGTATCACGCCCCAATCCGTGCAACAGTGGGAAAAAGGCACGGCCACGCCGAAGATTGATCGGCTGGCGGCTATTGCTCAGATCCTTGGTGTGTCATTAGAAAGTTTGACTGGTCAGGAGCCCATACCCGTTGCCAAAGAAGAGACTGTTGAATCTGAGCAAGACGACACAATTAAAATTCCGAGGTTCAATGCAACCGCCTCAATGGGCGCGGGGGACGTTGTTTATCCAGACGAGGATCAGGTGGTAGAGCACCTCTCAATCCGCAAAAGCTGGCTTAGACAGCATGTATCCTGCTCTTCTTTCAATAAGCTGGAAGTCATTACAGGCCGCGGTGATTCAATGGTGCCCACGTTCGAGAATGGAGACATTCTTCTAGTTGATACAGGCATTGAGAAGATCACCAGTGATGCCATTTACGCTCTCAACATTGGCGGGGAGCTTTTCGTTAAGCGTATCCAACGGAATGTTGATGGCGGCCTGATCGTCATCTCCGACAATAAGGACTACGAAAAGATGTACATCCCGAAAGAGGAACTTGATTCCGTCCGAGTGATTGGAAAGATCGTTTTTGCATGGACCGCAAGTAGGCTCTAATGAAACCAGAAGCCCTGTTGCTAATTGGAGCGCTCGCTTATATTTTCATTTTGTTGTTCTTGCGCTCCAGCATCGTGAGCCAAAGAGAGCACAACGAATGGACTTTAAACAAAAACGAGGCAACCCTTGAAAAAAATAAGGAAACTCTGAAGGAGATTGAAAATCAGCGGTCGGCCTTGCAAAAGGAACTTAAGAGAAAAGATACTGTCCTTACTGAAATATCATTCCGTTGCAAATATTTCAACCAAAATTTTTTAATGGGAAGAAAGTGGCTTGCCGAATTGATGGCGGGATATGAGGAAGCCAAAGATCGCGCGGCAGAGGAATGTTTGCGCTACAAGTCTAGACCTGCAATAACGGCGGCAAACGAAGTCTCCAAGATCAAAAAAGAGAAGAAGGCCTTACTGAAAGAGAATGTTCTTCTTAAGTCTGAGCTGGAAACTATCAAAGAATACTTTCCTGTTATTGAAGAGTATGAACAAGAAATCCTGGAGGAGACTAACGGGTTCCTGCCCATGGACCTTACTGATGATTCTGGAGTGGACAGGGTTAGGAGATTCATGTCTCCAGAAGAGTACAAAAAACTTCCGACATCGGAGCGTAACCAGCTCGCCCTTGATCGGTTCTTGAAACACACAAGTCAGAGCTACGTGGGAAAGTTGTTTGAACTGCAACTCGGCTGGGAATACGAGCAAGCAAATTATCTGGTTGAATACACTGGGATCCAGGATAAGAAAAAGGATAAGGGCCGCGACCTAATCTGCAAAGAGTTTGCAGGTATGGGAGACACCCTTATAGTCCAGGCAAAATGCTGGGCGGCCAAGAAAACCATTTTTGAAAAGCACATCTTCCAACTGTTCGGAACAGTCTTTGAATACAAGCGTAAGCATCCAGGAGAAGTTGTCAGGGGAGTTTTTGTGACCACCACAAAACTAGACGACTTCGCCAGGGAATGTGCAAAAGAGCTGGGAATTGAAGTCGAAGAGAACTACAAACTTAGAAAAGACTTTCCCATGATTAAGTGCAACATCTCTTCTTCTGGAGAAAAGATCTACCACCTTCCCTTCGATCAACAATATGACAAAGTAAAGATCGACAGGCAAGGAGAATTTCTGGCGCTGACCGTCAAGGAAGCCGAGGCCGCGGGCTTTAGGAGAGCAATGCGCTGGCACGGCAAGAACAATTAAATCTTAACTATTACTATCACTTTCCCTTATTGCAAGAAAGGCTACAGTCTTTACTTGCAATTTTCTTTCAATTGGTTTACAGTTTGTACTTGTAACGAACAAGTAGCTCTTTAAAATGTTTCTTGCAGGTTCGTAATCAAGAAACACTGCTCCTAAACACCGAGTAAAGCGAAAGGTGCACGGAGCAACCAGGCGGCAAGTGAATTGCGCCTAAGCATGGGGATCGAAAGTGAACCAGCGGCAGAGAGAATGCTGAAAGTGTCAAACGTTAAAGTCGTGTAGCACCGGTAGGGGCCGTTCAGCAAAGACAGTTCATAAACAAAAGCGCCTTCTTTGTCACTCACCCAAAGACGAACGATCTTTAACTTGGAGGGCGCTTCTGTTTCTTACAGGAGAGAAAAAATGCTTTTAAAAGTTAAGCGCGTTGTCCCTAGAGTTTATGAGATTTACTACAAGGGTCAAAACATCATCAGCTTAATTAGACCGAAGCCTAATGACTGGCGCTTTTCCGGATTCTTTATGAAAGAACAAGACAAGGTAAACGATTTGTTATTGGCAAACGTTTTCGGTCTGAGTTTCCGGACAAAAAGACGGGCGCTCATTGAGCTAGAGGTCATTTTTGCAAGATTTGAATCGCTGCTAGCAGAGCAATAAGTTGAGTTGTTAAATGAACAAAGAAATCTCTATCCTTTCGCAAACATATAAGGCGCTCAGCAATGCGGCTCCTCCTCAGGGCGAGACTGCCGCACGCGAGTTCTACGAAGGTCTGAAAGCTCTTGAGTACGCAGTCTGGTGCCTAGAAAACTCTCAGGAAGTTGCTATGGGTTCACCCAAACAGGTGACACGAATCTTCCCAGAGTTTTATATTGTGGAGCGGTCTGAGGAGGTACATACTTTCCTTCAAGAATTCGGACATTGGTTATCTCAGGAACCTCGAAGTACTTAAGAGAATGAGGCTCTCCGGAAAGGCTCCCTCCCTCAGTCTGCAAGCCCATCAATTTGTTTTTGCCAAGGATGTATGGCGATACAACCCGATACTGTCCATGGTAAATAAAAGACACTGCCTTTCGTGCTTTCAACGCTTCAAGCAAAGTTTCATAAGCAAACATCTTTTCCTCCATTGAGATAGTTGAAAGTTTGCAAATTAATTATCTCGCAGAGGTGACACCCCGGAAAGACGGGGACTTCTTCAGACCATCTTCATAAGCTCCCCAGGCTTTTACCAATAACTGTTAGTTCCAGTTCAGCGCTTAGGGGAGCTTTTGAATGTGGTCTTTTTTACATAGTTTTAAGGGAGAGAAAATGATTTTATCCGTGAATGAAAAAAATCAACTTTTTACAAATGTTATCGACGACATTTTGAAGGAGCGCGGCTCTGCAATCTGTCTCACTGATGCGCTTGCTTACGCAGAAAAAGCGGTTGTAGCAGCTATGCTCGCTGGCAAGTCGAATGTGACCCTTGATCTTAGCTGCGTTGTGCAAACTGCTGAGGCGCAGAAAGAGGTCAAGGCATTGTTCAAAGAGTTCTCTCAGGATTTCATTACAGAGCTCGGGCTTAAGGCAATTGACGAGCAAATGTATCCGGATATCAAGAAACTTCCGGAATTCGAGATTTAAGTCTTTTCTCTCCTGGCCCTCGTTAGCGCGGTACTCCTTGGTGCGCTTTCGGGGGCTTTTCTTTTGGAGGTTGTTATGAAGAAGTTTCTGACAATGAAAAATTCGGACGATGACAACATCATCCTTTCTTGGATTGCTTATGTGCTGCTTGCATCCTCGTTCGTTCTCCCGTTTTTCTTAGTGAAGTGGCTCAGATGAATTACACACCTCGAACTTGCCCGGGCCCTGGGGACCTCTGGCAGCTGAGTTGGCGGGAAGAAAAACGGCAGGAGCGTTATGAAGAACTGCTCGAAGAATTCTTTTGGAAATACGTTCCTGAGTATTGCGATGACCGGATCAATGAGCTAGTCGAGAACGGTGAGGATGAAAGACATCCTGAGATTGAACCACTATTTGACGAGTTTCTTAAGGAAAACGAATGGCATTAAGGAGATTGATATGTCAAAGATTATGAATTGGATGATGGGTGAGGCTGAAGCGGGCCGCTTCGAGTTTCGTGATCCTCCGGATTATCCGGATGAAGCTGAGTATTACGGCTGTGGGATCACTTGGGGTCAGGCGCGAGACATGCTCGATAACCTGCCGTCTCAACCTGAATGGACAGACGAGCAGTTGAACGACTACGAGCGCCAGAACGAGACATGGGAACAAAAAAAGAACTTCATTCCATTTGAGCTGGATGAAGTTCCTTTCTGAGATCCTTTTGGAAATCCAAAATTTATTTACTGAGGGATGCGGCCACAACCCTCCATTAGAGGATAACACATGACTACAGTTAATAAAAACATCTGCATGCGTCTGATTGAGGCGCAACAGGAATTTCCGCGAATTGTCCAGGATCAGGAGGCCAAAGCATTCGGCAGCGGTCGCGGTTACAGTTACGCAAACATCTCCTCCTGCTTGGACGCGATTCTTCCCATCCTCAACAAGCACGGGCTGGCCGTCGTCCAGAAGACCACGACTGAAGAGGATCGCGTGGGGATCGAGACAGTTCTTGTCTCCGAGGAAGGAGAAACTCTTTCCTCTGGCGTGTTCTTCGTGACCACTGCTGGCCTCCAGCAAAAAGGCGTGCAAGCGTTTGGGAGCGCAGTAACGTATGCCCGCCGATATTCCTTTGTTTCTTTTCTCGGCCTGAGCTACGGTGAAGAAGATGACGACGGCAGCCAGGCGTCTGAGGATGCCTATGCAAAAGGCAAGACCCGTGCACCTGCAAAGAAAGCAGCACCTCAGCCGAAGCAGCCAGCTCCACAACCAGCCCAAGTTTCCGAAGATGAAAAGTATTTCAACCTGGTTGAGGAAGCAAAGAGAGTTTGTCTGGACGGCCTGGAGGCTTACAAGGCTTTCTACAGCAAACTGCACGCGGATGAAAAGCAGTATTTAGTCAGAACAAAAATTCACGATCAATTAAAACAGGAGGCCACTAATGCCTAGCGTCAATAAGGTTTTCATCCTGGGTGCGCTCGGACGTGATCCAGAAACCCGCTTTACCAACACTAACCTTCAGATCACTTCGTTCTCTGTTGCCACCTCCACATTCCGCAAAGGTGAGGACGGAGAACGAAAGGAGGAAACAGAGTGGCACCGTATTACTTGTATTGGTCGCACTGCTGAGGTTGCTCAAACCTACCTGAGCAAGGGTTCCAAAGTGTTCATTGAAGGTCACCTGCGTACACGCAAGTGGGAAAACAAGGAAGGCAAAACTCAGTACAGCACCGAGATTGTTGCGGACAACCTCCAGCTACTCGACAAGAAGTCCGATAGACCTGGACGGGCAAAACAGGCCGCCCCAGCCGAGGAGCCTTACACCGGCAACCCTGAAGACATTCCGTTCTAAACATTCTTTTACGTTAGAAGGCGCGGCTAAAAACTGTGCCTTTTCTTTTATATGAAACTTTATGAAATCCCAAACGCGCTGAGAAAGGCGCTGGATGACGTTTATTACAACGACGAGACTAAGACCGCTGCTGGTCTGGAAGAGTATCAAGAAGTCGAAAACGATGCCAAGGACAAACTCGAAAACACCGCCTTCTATCTGTGCGAACTGAAGCACGAAGCAGACGCGTTAAAAGCAGAACAAAAACGATTTGCAGACCTTATCAAGAGCAATAAAAATAAACAAGAGGCAATCAGAAAGCTAATGCTTGAAGCCCTTCAAAGCATGCCAGATCAAAAAGTTAAGACGGCCAAAGTCTCAATGTGGATTAAGAAAACCACAGCTCTCGAGATTGATAACGAAGACACCATCCCGCAAGAGTATTTCAGAGAAAAACGCTCTATCGAGCTTGACAAAACAAAGCTCAAAAACGACCTGGAAGAAGGTGTTTTCGTTCAAGGCGCTTGCATCAAAGAAAATCAAAGTATTGTGATTCGCTAGGTTTCAGTTGTTGTTGAAAGAATGTAAGGCTCAATCGCCAGGCCCTTCGGGGCCTTCTCTTTTGAGGTCAATATGCAGTTTGAATTCATTGACTATGACGGCGGGTATCCAAACCTCTGCTTTGGCCGTCTGAAATTCAAGGCAGACGGGAAGATCTATGAAGAGGTTGTCTCGCTTATCTCTGGCGGAAGCGTCTGGTTTGATTCTCACTGGTGTGAGCACGTTGAGGAAGGTCCCTGGCTCGACATCTGCGACTTCTATTTATTTGAGACCTACCCAGAGCTTAAAGAGCACAAGGCAGAGATTCTCAAAATGATTAACGAAAATGTACCCCACTGCTGCTGTGGCGGCTGTGTCTAAAGAGATGAGAAAACATGAAGAAGATCCAACTCACAATCGAAGAAGCCGAATTGCTCTTGGATGCAATGAGGCGCCTCAACAAACTAATACTCCTAATTCAAATGCTGTGGAGTGTCAGGCCAGACACCGCAGAGAAATTATCCAAGGTAAAACTGATCGACCCAACTCCGATGATTGATCGCTTGGCCTACTTAATTCAAAAGTCAAAGGACGAAGACTAATGAACCGACTCTTAATCCGAGACTGCATTTTTAACACAGATCAGGTCGCTCTCATCGCATGGACCCGTGACGAAAACGTTTTAACGGTTTCATTGAGTTCCGGTAAGTACATGGAGTTCAAAGACTTCCCTGAAAGCGAATGGAAGAGACTTCGAGAGACGTTAGGCTTTACGGAGGAGAAAGAACGTGAGTGATTTCCTATACAAAAAGCAGGATTTGAACAACCTAAAGGCTGCGTTCTCTGACTATATCGACAGTCCAAATATCACAGAGCCTCAATTTTTTCTTGTTGGTCAGGGAGTATTGCGTTTTCTTGAGAATTGGATGGGTAAATGTATTGACTACCACGAAAACGAAACAAAAGAGGAGTCTTTCGTTTACGTTCCAGATGAAGTCCACTTCTACATTCTGGATTTTGTTGAAGATTTAATCCTTGATTTAGAAGAGCGTATCAGGGAAAACAAAGATGACACCTATTGGCGAGAAGAATACGGCGCTTCGCTTGAATATATGCAAGATGCCTACAACCAACTTGAAGCAAAAAAGCCCATTTGATGGGCTTTTTTATTGGAGACAATATGTCCAAAAACGTTCAGACAGGTGATGTCATTTTCAGCGAAGATGGTGAAACCCTTCTTTATGGATGGCTGAACATTGAAGAAGCAATTAAAGCTCTTGAGGATTTCTTTGCTGAAACTATAGAGCTATCGGACATCAAGGACGGGCTGCACGAGTATTGGAAATTTGTCCCATGCCACAACAGCCCTGATGGTGCTCCAGGGTTGTATTACCCGTGCAACGCGAAAACGAGGGGCGCCATGAAATGCACTCGAGTAACTCTCATTTAAAGGTTAAAAATGATTAACGGTAAACAACTCAAGGCAATCTCGGCCTTTATCAAGAAAGACGGCAGCGGATCAACTGGCGGTCTTACGATCAATTTTGATAAATCGGAAATCTTCGCCTATAACGGCAGTAATGCGGTGCTTGTTGAATTAGTTGGAGGACTGGAGGGCAAAGGGCAAACGATTGTCCCGCTCGAAGTCGTTCTCTCTGCCATTGTCCTTATCGGGGATGGAAACGTAACAGCAACTCGTGAGGATTTTTGCGGTATCCCGTTCGAGCCGCCAATGGTTAACGATTTTTTAATCAAGGATTACCGAAGCATTTTCGTCCCAGAGGATATCCGAAAGCCTGGGCGCCCTGGTCTGTACACAAGCGCGTCAGTTAAACTGCTTGAAGGGTTAGACAAGGTATTTCCCGGACTATCGGAATTTGTTTTGCCGACCTCTCCGAACAAACCTTTAATTCTTGAAATTGGCCAGTCTGAGAAAGAGATTGACGATGATGAGACTCCCACCGAAATAGTAAAAGCAGCGATCATGCCAAGGTCTGATCCGCCGTTAAAAAACACGTGGGATGGGTTGCCTCAAAAATCGAGTTAAATAGTTATGAACAAAATTGAACTCACCCGCGAGGAGGCGATGCTGGTCATGCGCCTCCTCAATTTGTTTTTGAGCAAGGCTCAAGCCCTGAATGTTCGTGACAACTCAGACGTTGCTCCGGCAAAAGCGCTCAAACAAAACATCTTTAATCAGTTCATGAAGCTGGATACCGAGGAGGCAGAGAATGAATCTGAGTAACGCAGTCGAGTTTTACTCGTGCCTGATTGCAATCATGGACCACTACGGCTATGACCATCAGGTATACGAAAAATTGCCGGAAGAAGTCGATGAATTACAGGAAGCGTTTGACGCCTACTTTGATAAACCGTCCCCGGAGCATTGGCACCACGTTATTGAGGAATGCGCCGATGTCCACATCATGCTGGAACAGTTCCAAATGCTGATCACTCCTGAAGACAAGCAAGAGTTCGACAAAATTTGTATGGACAAACTGCATCGAGAAATTGGAAGAATTGAAGGAGGAATGAAAAAATGAGAAAACGTAAATCGGATAGCAGCGATCTCGGCGTGCTCCTCCTTGACGTGAAACAGGTCGCGGAATTATTGAATATCGGAGTCTCTACAGTGTGGGCGCTGGTTAAAGTAGGAAGATTCCCGGAACCGATTAGGCTCACTACAAGATGCTCTAGGTGGCGGCGTGTGGACGTTGTCGCTTGGTCGAAAACGCTAGGAAGCGAAAAGGAGGCGACGGTATAAATGAAACCACTCGGGGCGGAATTCCGCCCCATTATTTTTTATTTGATCTGGCTGAAGCAGAACGCTCCCCAGGCATCAAAAACTTCTCTCATATCCCCTAAAGCCTGCTCTCGGTCATAGGCGCATTGATACGATTCATTGCGATGGTCGAGACAGCTTTCTCTCAAGTCCTTTGCAAATGCCGGATGGCCATATCCGGACGCATCTTTAGCCCAGGTATTAAAAGTTGCCCGGGCGCAGCCGTGCAGAGTGACAATCCTCGGTTTACCGGTTTTCAAATGCATTTGATCCGGATCAATCCATCCAATCCCATCTATTTTTTTCTGTTTATCGTGCATGCGCTTAATCAGGGCGCTGACAGAATCTCTTGTGAACGGAGAATTCTTTCCCTTGTTGATATTTGGGAAAATAAAAGCCTCGTCGCTCATTCCAATACGAGGTGCTGTTTTTAATAATTCCATTGCCTGAGGACTGAGCGGTGTCTTACGATCAAAAGGTATTTTCTCGCCTTTGACCTTCATTCTCTCTCTGGGGATGACATGGAACCACTGCCCTTCTGTCTCTTTAATCTCTCCCCAGGTCGCCTCCCGAGCTGTTGAGTTCCGGGCGGCAGTAAGAATCGCAAAGGCCAAGCACCGAGCTGTCTGGCTAACCGGGACAAGTTTCATAAGCTCGGCAAAGAAAAGCGGCATTCTTTTCGGAGGGAGCGCCGGTTCATGGCCGCCTTCAGCTCTCACCAATGGCAGCAAGTCTCCCAACTTCCCATCTTTGACCTGTGTGGGATTCAGCATAGGAGGGACGAACTCCGAGCGGATTGCCCAGTCAATCGCCTGGCGAGCGTCAGACAAAATTCTTTCCGGAGTATCGATCATCGTTCGCCACTTCTCGCCCAGAGCGGCCGCAAACATCTCTGGCTTCAATTCTTCGACTGGGCACATCCGGATGGAATCAGGGATGTGATTCCTAAAGAAACCTTTCCAAACTTCTTTCTTCGGTTTGCTTGGATTATTCCAGCGGCCGCGTGCCTCATTAAATTCAATCCATTGATAAATCAATTGCTCAAAGGTCAGACGATCGTCGGATGGAGCGGATTTCCTCCGTAATGAGGCCTTGAGCGCTTTTTCTTCTTCAGACGGGTCAATGCCCTGCCGAATCTTTACTTTCCAGTCAGCGGCTTTTTTAAAGGCGTCTGCAAGCGACATCTGCGGATAGCGTCCCAGTGTAAATATCCGATTGATGGTTGATTCCCGCAGAATGAAGTATTTGGCCAAGCTGCCGTCTTTGAGTTTTACGACCTTTACAACCAGGCCTGGAACCCCGCCGCAGGCCCGAGTCTTTGTGACAGCCTTCAGCTGCTTTTCTGTCATCCGCTCTGCTAAACGCATAAATTCCTCCGAATCCCTCTGAGTTCAATATCGGCGGGGCCTCCAAAGTCCTAATGTGACAAAAAATCCGAAAAAATTCTGCTATTTTTGGATTGCCGTACGTCGTATGTACATTAGATACTACATTAGAACATCTAGCTGTACACAAATAAATATGGACGAAGACGGACTATTACGAACGACATTGAGAGCGGAAGGCCCGCCGTTATTGGGATTGCTTAGACTAAGACAAATAAAAAAGGCCGTCTATAGACGACCTTTTAGGAATTACTGGTCGGGGCGGCGGGATTCGAACTCGCGACCCCTTGCACCCCATGCAAGTGCGCTACCAGGCTGCGCTACGCCCCGACTCAAGAACCGTGATATTACACGATTTTTTTTAATTGTGCAAAAACTCTTCGATTTTTTCCAAGTTATAGACGACAGAATCAAATTCTTCCCAATCGATTTCCGGCTGAGAAAAGGTTCCGACTCCTTCAAAACCGGAAAAAGAGGTCTCCGAAAGCTGCGGCGCAGAAGCACTGGCTTTTGCTTTTCTGTCTTCTTTATTCAAAATTTCTCTTGCCGCATCAATACGATAGCCGTCCCCATAAAGAAGCTCCCGTATTCTGCGGGCAATCAAAATATCTTTTGCGCGGTAAGCACGCTGGCTCCCGCGCTTCATCGGTCTGAGCTGAGAAAATTCTTTTTCCCAAAACCTCAGGACATAATCTTTTACACCGCAAAGTGAGCTCGCTTCCCGAATCGGGAAATACCTTTTCGAAGGTATCGGCGGCAATTCAGGAAGCTTTTTCTTTTTGGGCATCCGCTATCAAGCCTTCGGACGTAAGTTGTAATCGATAAAGTCCGTCAATTTCTTGGAAGGATGGAAGTAGACATCCAAACGGGTCGGCGCATCAAACCACTCCTTGGCCTCCGGGTCAAAGAACATTTTGTATGCTCTGCCGCAGATTTCAAACCTGCCGAGGGTCGTCAGTTTCACCTCTTCTCCGGTTGCCAAAACGTCCGAAATGGTCTGGAAAAACTGAGTCACAAAAACTCGAGACATCTCGCGGCTGAACCCGAGCTCCTCGAAGAGAACTTCTTCGAGCGTGCTGCGGTTCATTGTGTTTTTATCCCCAAGCAACTCTTTGACGAGTTCAAAATTGTCAGGACCAATGTTTGCCATGACTTCCCCTTAATCTCTCAAGACTGCACCCTCTTTACCGAGGGCTTCTACCACAGCCGCCACGGCCTCGTCAGCCTCTTCTTCAGAAAGCTGTGCGTCCGGGCGCTGAAGCAACATATTAAACGCAAGGCTCTTCTTCCCTACATTAGCACCATCCTGAGGTTTGTAAAGATCAAAGAGTTTAAAAGATGACAAACTCAGCAGGCGCGGATCTTTCTTTGCGGCCTTTCGCACGGCGTCCATCAGTTTCTGAACCGGCACGGCATCGTCAATGAAGACAGCGATATCGCGAGACATCGGCTGGAACTTAGACAAGCTGCGGTTAACCGGAACCCCGACATCCAAAAGGGCTTCTTCCTTGAGTTCGAAGGCAATCGGAGAATGCGGCAGCTCGTACTTATGAGCAAGCTTAGGATGCAGTTCGCCGATAAATCCAATCTCTTCACCGTCGAGATAAACGGTGGCAGCGCGTCCCGGATGGAGTGCCGGATGATTAGATTTTTCAAAGCGGAGGTTGCGGCCCGGAAGCAGCATCTCAACCGCACCCTTCAAGTCGAAGAAGTCAAAGTTTCTAGCCTTCTCTCCCCACTGAGCTGGGCGAGCTGAGCCGTATACCAGAGCGGCAAGATGCAGCGGCTGATACACGCCTTCAACGGCAGCGTCGGAGCCCTTAACGGAGGGATCACGTCTGAAGATACGGCCTAATTCAAACAAGGCTGCTCTGTCGGCTTTACGATTGAGGTTGTACTTAAGACGATCCACCAAGCCGGAGATCAGCTGTGTTCTCATGACAGCCATCTGGGAAGCGATCGGATTCAAAACTTTAATCGGATCCTTAACTTCGGCAAAGTCCGCTTCGGCTTCCTCACTGATGAAGGAATAGTTAATCAGTTCCTGGAACCCTAAACCGGCCATCTTCTTGCGAAGTTCGTGACGATCGAGTTTCGCTTCCGGACGTTCGAGCATGGCTACGCGAGCCAGCGGAGGAATTTCCGTCAGGTTCTGATAACCGTAGAGACGAGCGACTTCTTCAATCAAATCTTCTTCAATCTCGATGTCAAAACGATAGCTCGGAGCGTCTACTACGAAAGTGCGGCCTTCCTTCTTGAAAGAGAAGCCTAAACGAGTAAAGCACTCGGCCATTTTGTCGTCAGAGATATCGGCACCGATAACTTTTCTGCAGCGGTCTGCCCTCATGCGGACGGGTTCGCGAACCGGCAGCTCTTCGATTTCGTCGACAACCGGGCCGACCTTGGTTTCTGCGGTACCACAAATCTCAAGAATCAGACGAGTGATGTATTCGATGTGGTCCACATTGGACTGGAAATCCACACCGCGTTCAAATCTGTATGCAGCGTCCGTCGAGAAATTTAATTTTCTGCAGCGGCCCTGAATAGCTTTTGGCCACCAGAAAGCCGCTTCAATGAATACATTCTTCGTGTCCAGCGAAACAGCAGCATGATCGCCACCCATGATGCCAGCAATCGCTTCAATACGGTTGTTGTCACTGATCACGCCGAAATACGGATCGATATCGACGGTCTGACCGTTCAGCAATTCGGCCTTCTCGCCTCCTTTACCCCAGCGAACGGTCAGCGGCCCGTCAAGCTTATCGAGGTCAAAAATATGAGTCGGACGACCGAGTTCCAGCATCACGTAATTGGAGATGTCCACCAGCGCAGAAATCGAACGCTGTCCGGAACGCTCCAGACGGTCCTTCATCCACTGCGGAGTCAGGGCTTTGGCATTGACGCCGCAGATCACGCGGCCGGCAAAGCGTCCGCAAAGATCCGGAGCTTCATTGCGCACTTCGTGAACGCAGTCGCAGGTAGCCGGAACCGGAGAGAAATCCGGGAGGGAAAGCTCGGCACCGGTCAGCGCTCTCAAATCACGGCCGACACCGATCACGCTTAAAGCGTCACCGCGGTTCGGAGTTGCTTTGACTTCAATCTTCTTGTCATCGAAACGTTCGTAGACGCGAATGTCTTCACCGACAGGAGCGTCTTCCGGAAGAATCCACAGACCGGAATGATCTTCGCTGATGCCTAATTCCCTGCTGGAGCAAAGCATACCGTTGCTCTCGACACCGCGGAGTTTGGCTTTTTTAATCTTAAAGTCGCCCGGAAGCACAGCGCCGATGGTAGCGCACGGAACCTTGACTCCGGCTTTAACGTTCGGAGCACCGCAGACGATTTGCACAGGTTCCTCTTTACCGATATCCACCGTGCAGACATGCAGTTTGTCTGCATTCGGATGCTGTTCGCAGGTCAATACCTGAGCAACGACCACTCCGGTGAAGGCCGGCGCAATCGGTTCTGCGCCTTCGATTTCCAGGCCGCCCATCGTCAGGGTTTCGCACAGCTCATCGCTGCTGAGGGCAGGATTGATGTAATGGCGCAGCCACTCTTCTGAAAATAACATTTTTATCCTTTCGCCGATTAGTTGAACTGTTTGAGGAAGCGGAGATCGCCTTCGAAGAAAAGACGAAGGTCGTCGATTCCGTAGCGGAGCATGGTCAGTCTTTCGAGGCCGGAACCGAAAGCAAAACCGATGTAGCGTTCCGGGTCTAATCCGAAGTTTCTGACCACATTCGGATGGACTTCACCGGAGCCGCTGATTTCCAGCCATTTGCCCTTTCTCGGGCCGCTGGTGAACATCATGTCCACTTCAGCGCTCGGTTCAGTGAACGGGAAGTAGCTCGGACGGAAACGAACGATTAAGTCGTCCGTTTCAAAGAAATGCTTCAGGAAGTCAACGTATACGCCCTTCAAGTCGGCAAAACTGATGTTTTCGTCGATCCAAAGACCTTCGACCTGATGGAACATCGGAGAGTGCGTTGCGTCAGAGTCCACACGATAGGTTCTTCCGGGAGCGATAACTTTAATAGGCGGCTTATGCTGACGGGCATAGCGAACCTGCATCGGAGAGGTATGCGGTCTCAACGGAAGCTGCTTGCCGGTTTCATCCTTCATGTCAACGTAGAACGTATCCTGCATACTGCGGGCCGGATGATTAGGCGGATTATTCAGGGCTGTAAAGGTGTACCAGTCGTTTTCAACTTCAGGGCCGTCGGCAACATCAAAGCCGATGGTTTTAAAGATTTCTTCAACGCGCATCCAGGTTCTCATAACCGGATGAATACCGCCGTTGCCGAATGTGCGGCCCGGCAATGTGATATCGACCGATTCAGAGGTCAATTTACGGTTAAGTTCTTCGCGGGCCAAAGCTTCGCGTCGATTATTGAGCAGCGTTTCGACTTCACGTTTGGCTTTATTGATTTCGGCTCCGCGAGCGCGTTTTTCTTCGATGGACAGTTTTGCCATCCCCTTCAGCAATGCTGTCAAAGAACCGTTTTTGCCGAGATAGACAGCTTTCGCGTCTTCCAGGGCTGCCGGCGTTGCGGCCTGATCAAAAGCCTCTTTGGCAGATTGAATGATTAGACTGAGATCTTCCATATTGGGTCAGTTGGATTTTTAGTAACCTGAAAAAACAAAAGCCTGGCATATCAAACCAGGCTTTTGTAGGTATTTTAGCAGTTTCAAAGCACTGAAATCGGCTTGAAACCTGCGTGTCTGAAGCTAATTAAGCAAGGCTAGCTTTAGCTTTGGCAACAACAGCGGCGAAACCTTCTTTATCGAAGATGGCCATGTTGGACAGAACTTTACGGTCGAGTTCAATACCGGCTTTCTTGAGGCCGTTCATGAACTGGCTGTAGTTCATGCCGTTGGCACGAGCACCGGCATTGATACGAGCAATCCACAGACGGCGGAATACACGTTTCTTGTTGCGGCGATCGCGGTATGCGTACTGACCGGCACGCATAACTGCCTGCTTAGCGACACGATAAACATTATTGCGGCGAAGGGTAAAGCCCTTGGACAGCGCAAATACTTTCTTATGACGGGCACGAGCCGTTACACCACGTTTTACTCGGGGCATCTTATTCTCTCCTCTAAATTAAGCGTAAGGCATCATCGCGCGGATTTCTTTTTTATCCGACTCGCTGATGGTTAACATGCCGCGCAGGTGACGTTTGTTCTTCGTCGTGCGCTTGGTGAGAATATGACGCTTGGTAGCGTGTGCACGCTTGATGGAGCCGCCGGAGCGAACTTTAAAACGCTTGCTCGCAGCTTTTTTAGTTTTCATCTTGGGCATTTTGCCTAAGTTCCTTTTATTAGATGATTGCAGGCGCCCTCAGACACTGAGGATCTTGTTCAGCCTGGTTTCACTTATTTTCTGCCCGAAAGCAGGGTCGTAATAATACTCCAAAACAAATCATTAATTTGTAAGAATATTATTTCTTTTTCTTAGGAGCCAGAACCATAATCATCTGGCGGCCTTCAAGTTTAGGAAAGGATTCGACCTGAGCGATATCAGCCAAATCTTCCTTCACTTTATTCAGGAGATCTGTACCAAATTCCTGGTGAGCCATTTCACGGCCTCTGTAGCGCAGTGTGACCTTTGCTTTATTGCCGTCGGCTAAGAAACGAGTCAAAGCACGAAGTTTCGTGTCGTAGTCGTTCTTATCCGTCTGCGGACGGAACTTCACTTCCTTGACCTGGATGACCTTCTGCTTGGCCTTCTGTTCCTGTGCCTTCTTCTGCTCCTGATAGCGGAATTTACCGTAATCCATCAGACGGCAGACCGGAGGACGAGCGTTCGGCGCGACCTCCACTAAGTCAACATCTGCCTCTTCGGCCATGGCTAAAGCCTGAGAGGTCCTGACGATACCGATCATCTCGCCGTCAAGACCTGTCAAGCGAACTTCAGGGACGCGGATCTCGCCATTGATCCGGTGTGTACGTTCTTGAGCTATTTTCGTCTCCAATTAGTTATTCAATTTCGTTCACGTTGCGGCGTGTGGCCACATCTTCCTGAACGAGCTTAATAAAGTCTTCCACGCTCATGGCGCCAAGATCCTTGCCGCCGCGAACTCGAACCGCGACTTTACCTTCTGCCTTTTCCTTAGCTCCGACAACGAGGATGTAAGGAAGCTTCTGCAGGCTAAGTTCGCGAATCTTATATGTAATTTTGCCGTTTCGCAAATCTGCTTCGGCGCGAAGACCCGCCTTTTTGAGCATAGAAACAACTTCCTGAGCGTAATCGGCCTGATCGTCGGTAATGTTGGCAACGGCGACCTGTACCGGAGCGAGCCACGGAGGAAGCTGACCGGCATAGTGTTCGAGCAGCATGCCGATGAAGCGTTCCAAGCTGCCGACAATCGCGCGGTGAAGCATGACAGGAGTGGCTCTGCCGTTGCTTTCGGTCACATATTCGGCACCGAGACGAGACGGCATCTGGAAGTCAACCTGGATCGTACCGCATTGCCAGCCGCGGCCTAAGGAGTCACGCAGATGGTATTCGATCTTCGGACCGTAGAATGCGCCTTCACCCGGAAGGATGTCATATTTGATGCCGGAAGCATCCAAAGCATCCATCAGAGCTTTTTCTGCTTTGTCCCAAGTTGCATCATCGCCGATACGTTTTTCAGGACGTGTTGCAATCTTGTAAGAGATATCCGTAAAGCCGTAGTCGGCATAGACCTTCTGAACGAGCTTGGTGTAAGCGGTGCATTCGGAAAGAATCTGATCTTCGGTACAGAAGATATGTCCGTCGTCCTGAGTGAAGCCGCGGACGCGCATTAAACCGTGCAGAGAGCCGGACGGTTCATTTCTGTGGCAAGCGCCGAACTCACCGTAGCGGATCGGCAGATCGCGGTAAGAACGAACGGCGCTGTTGAAGATCTGAATGTGGCCCGGGCAGTTCATCGGTTTCAGAGCGTAGTAGCGGTTTTCCGACTCTGTCGTGAACATATTCTCTTTGTACTTAGACCAGTGCCCGGATTTTTCCCACAGAGAACGGTCTAACAGCTGAGGTGCCTTAACCTCCTGGTAACCGTTATCCTGGTAAACACGGCGCATGTATTGTTCGACCTGCTGCCAGAGTGCCCAGCCGCGTGCATGCCAGAAAATCAGGCCGGGAGCTTCTTCCTGGAAATGGAAGAGATCGAGTTCTTTGCCGAGGCGACGATGGTCGCGTTTTTCTGCTTCTTCCAGCATGTGGAGGTAAGCAGCCATATCGTCCTTCTTAGCCCAGGCGGTACCGTAGATTCGCTGCAGCATTTCGTTCTTGCTGTCACCTCTCCAGTAAGCGCCGGCAAGTTTCATCAGCTTGTGAACTTTCAGGCGACCGGTGCTAGGGACGTGAGGTCCGCGGCAAAGGTCGACATAGTCACCCTGACGGTACAGAGAAATGGTTTCACCGGCAGGGATAGAGCCGATGATTTCGGCCTTGTAGTGTTCGCCGATGGAGTTGAAATATTTAGCGGCCTCGTCGCGGTCCATCTCTTCACGAACAATCGGAAGATCGCGTTTAACGATCTCGTCCATCTTCTTTTCGATGAGCGGCAGATCTTCGTTGGTCAGATGTTTCGGCAGAGAGAAGTCATAGTAGAAACCGTTTTCAATCACCGGTCCGATGGTGATCTGGGCCTGCGGGTACAGTTCCTTGACTGCCTGAGCCATCAAGTGAGAGGTCGAATGACGAATGATCTCAAGGCCCTCAGGGTCTTTGTCAGTCACAATCGAAACCGTATTGTTTTCGGTAATCGGGTGAGACAGGTCCACGAGTTTGCCGTTAACTTTACCTGCCAAAGCAGCGCGAGCAAGGCCGGCGCCGATAGAGGCTGCAACGTCACCTACGGTAACCGGTGAATTGAATTCACGTTTGGAGCCGTCGGGCAGAGTTACTTCGATCATTAATCTTTCTCCAAAAATTCTTCAAATTATTCGATTGGTTCGAGCGCGGACGCAAAAAGGCCCGGCCGAACGTAAAAGATAGATTTTACCGTCTAACCGGAGCCTAATGCTTAGTCCCGCCTTACTTTTTCAGCTTATCAGCCTTCTGTTCATTGGCGTTTGAACTTATTTCTCGGGTTTATTCTTAAACGCTTTCCCGCTCAGGATGACGCCGAAAATCACAAGAACCGCAAGCCAAATGCATTGGCGAATAAACCAGTCGGTATTCACTGAGCCAATAACTTCGATCCAAAGAAGACCTTTAAGGATGAGATAGGTCGCCAAAATCCCGATGAAGGCTCCTATAACACAGGCCAACACCACCCCGAGAAAATTAGGGACCCTCTTCCGGAAAAAGAGACCGGACAGAATTCCGATGCAAAACGACAGAATCAGCGTCAAAAATGAAATTAGCACTTTCGCTCCTTATGCGATTTTCTTAATATGAATGTTGCAAGGATACCTATTCCAAATCTTCAATTACTACAAAAAGGTCCGAAAATGGAACACTTCTCTCCCAAGATTGTCAAAGCTGTAGAAACAGTCAAAACCAGCCCTTCCGTACAACGTGCTTTCGACTATGTGAAAGACCATCTCGAAGAAACGATTCGTGATCAGAAAGAACTCGTACTGATCGAAGCTCCGACCGGTCACGAAAAAGTCAAGGCCGAACGCTACCTCACCATGCTCCGCGAAGCCGGGTTAGATGACATCTACATGGACGAACACTTTAACGTCATCGGCAAACTACATGGGACCGGCAACACCGGCTGCAGTGTTTTACTCGAAGGCCATTTAGACACCGTGTTTTCTTTCGGAGACGTTAAAGGTATCGAGACGGATGCCGAAGGACGTATCCACTGCCCTGGCATTTGCGACGATACGCGCGCCATCGCCGCCAACCTCGCTGTTCTGAGAGCTTTTAAAGCGGCAAATCTTCGACCCGTTCACGATATCTACTTCTGCGGTACGGTCTGCGAAGAAGGTCTCGGAGGCATGAAAGGCATGGCCTGGACGCTTGACCAGCTCAAAGACAAAACCAAACTGCTGGCCACAATTTCTATTGACGGCGCGACGGCAGAAATTTTTTACGCCAACGCCACCGGCATGATCGACCTTGAGGTCACGATTGAAGGCCCGGGCGGTCACGCGTGGACAGCGTGCGAACGCGTCAGCGCCATTCATGCCGCAGGCTTGGCCATAGCGGAAATCGCCAAGATCGTTCCGCCGAAAGATCCTAAGACAACCTTGACCGTCAGTTTGATCGAAGGCGGTCAGGCAATTCACGCCATCGCCCAGAAGGCAGTCTTCAAGATTAATGCCCGTTCAAACTCTCAGGCTGCACTGAATGAAGTAGAAGAACAAATCTATCAAGCCATCCGCCGCGGCGTTGAAATCGAACAAAAGAAAGAAGGCAGCGAAGGAGAACTCAGTCTTTCGATCGAAAAGACGCTGGACGTCCCGGCCGGAACTCAGCCGGATGATGCGCCGATTATTCAGCTTGCCAAACTGGCCACTCAGGCGGTCGGCAGAAATTACAAATTCCTGCCCGGCGGCTGCACCAATACCAACATGTCCATTGAGCGCGGCATCCCTGCCGTGACACTCGGACGCGGCGGCGAAGAATACGGAACCCATACGCTTAAAGAATGGTTCAACCCGAAAGGCGTCTATGCCTGCGAACAGAAGTCCATTCTGATGCTGTCCGTACTCGCCGGATTAGACGGTGTTATTGCACCTCTGGACAAAGCCTAAAGGAGCGCATGAAGTGTTTTCTATGATTTATTTGTGGCTGATCGGAGCCGTCGTATTAGCCGGCGCCGACATTCTTCTCGGCACGATCTACCTGCTCATTATTGCTGCAGCCGCATTGGCCGCCTTTATCTTTGCCGTGATCGGAGCAGGAATACTGTTTCAGCTGCTCGCGTTTGCCGTCTTTGCCATTGCCGGCTGTGTTTATCTGTCCTATCGGAAAAGGAAAAACTCCGTAAGCACGGATGCCGACCATTTACAGCACATCAACGACGGACACTCCGTAGAGGTCAAGGAATGGAAAGAAAACGGCAAAGCTCGAGTTTTCTATCGCGGAACCGTCTGGGATGCAAAACCGGAAAAAGGTTCCCCGATGGTTCCCGGCCTTTGGGAGATCGTCGGGATGAGCGGAAATACTTTAATTATCAAACTCAAACAGGAGAAATAATATGGAAGCAATCGGAGGGTTCGCCGTATTCATCATGGTGCTGGCAGTTTTTGCCGTCATCTTCATTGCCAAATCGGTTCGCGTCGTTCCTCAGCAGGAAGCCTGGGTCGTCGAACGATTCGGAAAATTTCACACCGTGCTTCAGCCAGGCCTGAATTTCATCATTCCGATTATCGACCGCGTTGCCTATCGCCAGACGCTCAAAGAAATTCCGATGGACACATCGAGCCAAATCTGCATTACCAAAGACAACACTCAGCTGCAGGTGGACGGTGTCCTCTACTTCCAGGTCACAAATCCGGAACTTGCCAGCTACGGGACATCCGACTTCGTGATGGCCATTACACAGCTTGCGCAGACTTCTCTCAGAAGCGTTATCGGTACGATGTCGCTCGATAAAACATTTGAAGAACGTGAAGAGATTAACGCCAGAGTCGTCCAGGCCGTGGACGAAGCCGCCCAGACTTGGGGCGTGAAAGTCCTGCGTTATGAAATTAAAGATTTGACACCGCCGAAAGAGATTCTGCGCGCGATGCAGCTGCAGATTACGGCAGAACGCGAAAAACGCGCTGTCATCGCCACCTCGGAAGGCCAGAAGCAAAAAGAAATCAATATCGCAGAAGGCGAAAGAGCGGCTATGATCGCCCAGTCCGAAGGCGAGAAGCAAGCTGCCATTAACAAGGCCGAAGGTGAAGCTCGCGCGATTGAAGCCGTCGCCAAAGCACAGGCAGAAGCCATTCGTGCCGTTGCTCAGGCTATCAGCGAACCGCAGGGCATGCAGGCGGTGAACCTTCAGGTCGCAGAAAAGTATGTGGAAGCTTTCGGAAAAATTGCTAAGGAAGGCAATACGCTGCTTCTTCCGGCTAACCTCGCCGACATGGGCTCGATGGTCGCTTCAGCGATGACGATCATCCGCGAGCAAAACGGCAAGCCAACCACTGCACCCGCCGTCCCCAAGGCCGAATAATCCGCAAAGACGAAAATGCCCGGGAGCTTACGCTACCGGGCGAAATCTTGGTAGGCACAATTGGACTCGAACCAACGACCCCCACCATGTCAAGGTGATGCTCTAACCAGCTGAGCTATGTGCCTAAAATTGTCGTCTCTTAAAGCGAGACAGCTTCTTCAAACCAGAACAAGAAGTTTTGGTAGGCACGATTGGACTCGAACCAACGACCCCCACCATGTCAAGGTGATGCTCTAACCAGCTGAGCTACGTGCCTGAAGAAGTCGAAACTATACAGTCATTTTTTTAGTTGTGCAAGTCGAACGCAAGGCTGTTGCAAACTCTTACGTTCTTCTTGCTGAAAACACGCCTTTAACCTCGCGAATCGCGGCCAAAGTACGATTCAAATCGTCCTTACCGTGGATTTCGATCGTGAATGTCATGTGCACGTCGCCTTTCACGCGAACAGTCTGCATCGCAGAAATACTCTGTTTTTCCCGAGAAAGGATTTCAGAGATATCTTTGAGCAGGCCCATTCGGTCAGCTGCGATCACCAAAATCTGGACCGGGAAAACGGAAGATTCGTCCTGCGTCCAGGAGACCTCAATCAGACGATCCCTGCCTTCTTCGTCCAAAGAACGAATGTTCGGGCAGTCGGCGCGGTGAACCGTTACGCCGCGTCCGCGGGTCACGAAACCGACGATCTCATCAGGCGGCACCGGATGACAGCAGCGAGCCAGCTGAGTCAGCAGTGAGTCAACGCCCACCACCAGAATCTTGCCTTTGTCGTGCTCTGTGGTTTTCTTCGGAGCCGCTGTTTCCAGCTTTTCCTCTTCCTGCGGGTTCTTCTGCGGACGAGGCGCTAAAACGTTTTCGATCGCTTTCTGACCGAGTTCGTCTTTTCCAGCAGCCAAACACAGATCATCAACAGTGTTGAAGCCTAAACGCTTAGCCAAATCCTCAAGCTTAACAGCGGTTTTACCCAAGCGTGCCAAGTCCTTGTCGACTTTTTCTCGGCCTGCTGTGAGCGCCTGCTCCATTTCCTGAGCATTGAACCACTGACGAACCTTCGTACGGGATCTCGGGGAAGCTGTAAAGCCTAAGTCCGGGTTTAGCCAGTCTCGGCTCGGAGCACCGACCTTGGCCGCAATAATCTCAACCGTTTGGCCGCTCTGAAGTTTGGTATTCAGCGGAACCATCACACCGTCAACCTTGGCGCCGCGGCAGCGGTGGCCGAGTTCGGTATGCAGAAGGTAGGCGAAGTCGATCGGCGTACTGCCGGCAGGAAGATCAAGAACTTTGCCCTGCGGCGTCAGAACGTAGATATGTTCGTCTTTAGCAGCTTCCGGCGTCGGAGCAGCCTGAACGTCACTCTTCCAAGCCAGCATCTGGCGCAGCCAAGCCACACGATCTTCTTCGTGTTCGCCGGCCTTGCGTTTGGAGCCTTCTTTGTAGCGCCAGTGTGCGGCCACACCGAGTTCTGCGAACTCGTGCATCGCGCGGGTTCGGATCTGGATCTCGAGCGGTTTACCTCTGGAGCCGACAATCACGGTGTGCAAAGACTGATAACCGTTAGGTTTCGGTTTTGCAATGTAATCGTCGAATTCTTTAGAAAGAACTTCGAAAGATTCCTGGATTAGCGAAAGCGTCTCGTAGCACTTTTCTACTGAATCCACGATGATGCGGATCGCTCGCACGTCAAAGAGCTGTTCGAACTTTAAATTCTTTTTGCACATCTTCCTCCAGATGGAATAGATGTGTTTCGGACGCCCGGAGACAGACGCCTGAATTCCGCGGGAGGCCAGTAATGCCTGAATTCTGCGTACTGCTTCCTGAATAGAAGCCACACGCTCCTCACGGGTTTCTTCAAGATTATTGGCGATCGTGTGAAAAACTTCCGGTTCGGTAAAGCGCAGAGACAGATCTTCAAGCTCCCACTTCATCTGCCAAATACCCAAACGGTTGGCAAGCGGAGCGTAAAGCGCCAAAGTCTCGGCACCGTATTCTTTTGCACCTGGAGCTTTGGTCGCTGCGAAATAGCGCAGCGTCTGAAGACGCGAAGCCAAGCGAAGCAATACCACGCGGAGATCGGTACACAGAGCAAGCAGCAGACGGCGTACGGCGTCGGGCTGCTGACTGATGCGTGCCTCTCCCTCGCGCGAGCGGGCCTTCTCGCTCACGTCAATAACGACTTTGAGATTTGCGACGAGTTCGCAGACTTGTTTTCCGAAGTGTTTGGTCAGCCATTCTTTCGGATTTTTGAGTTGGTTCCAAACACAAAAAAGATAGGCTGCTGCCAGGAGGTCATCGTCATCGCGAATGCCGCGAAGGATATCCACGACGCCCTCGGCATGAGCCATTACGGACTCGCCTGTGAAAAGCTTCTGACCCTCGTAAAGAGGCTCAATGATTCGACGGACATCAGCCAAATTAAGAGTCGGAGCAGATTCTTCCATTCTTTTACCACTAAACAAAAGAAGGCAGTCCTGATACAGAAACTACCTTCTACAAAAGGATGCGTAATTTTACCGAATCTGTCTGATTTGTCTAAATTTCCGCTCGTTAATCCACTACAACTGCGACTGTTGAAATCTGTACTTTCCAAGACGGATCGGGAAGTGCAGACTCGAGGACGGATCGGGCCGGGGGATTGGTTTTGCTCACCCATTCTTCCCAAGCCTGATTCATCTCGGAAAAGTACCCCATGTTCGAAAGGTAGATAGTACAGCGAAGAATGTGCTCCTTGTCCGAACCGGCTTTTGCAAGCAGATCATCGATTGTTTTGAGCACTTCTGCTGTCTGTACTTTCGGATCCCGGTTACGGGCCAGATCCACTTGTCCGGAGATATAGACTACTCCGTCACAGACCACCGCTTCGCTGAAGCGGCGTCCGGGCTCGATACGTTTAATCTCGGGCATATTGGTTTCCTTCTCTTAGTTCTTGAAGCTGTGAATCGGGGCCGGGATGCGTCCGCCGCGGTTGATGAAGCCGGCAGCCGAACCCTTTTGAACAGCCATAATATCGGCGCCGCCGAGCAAGCCGCCGAATTCGGCACGTTCACCGACCGTCTTGCCGGGAACGGGGATGAGACGGACAGCCGTGGTCTTGGCATTGATCATACCGATTGCGCTTTCATCGGCAATGATGGCGGAGATGACGTCAGCCGGCGTGTCGCCCGGGATCGCGATCATATCGAGACCGACAGAGCAAACGCAGGTCATTGCTTCGAGTTTTTCGAGTGTCAGGAGGCCTTTAGCAGCAGCATCGGCAATGGCCGCATCTTCACTCACGGGAATGAAGGCACCGGAGAGTCCGCCGACGGAAGAGGAGGCAAAAACACCGCCCTTCTTCACGGCATCGTTCAGCATGGCGAGCACGGCAGTAGACCCCGGAGCTCCGATAGAGGACAAACCGACGCTCTGGAAGATTTCACCGACGGAGTCGCCGACCTCAGGTGTCGGGGCCAGAGACAGGTCAGCCACACCGAAAGGCAGATTCATTTTTTCGGCAACTTCAGTACCGATCAGCTGACCGACCTTCGTCACCTTAAAGGCAGTGGTCTTAATGATTTCAGCAATTTCTGTGATCGAGACCTGCTCGCCCCTTCTGCGAACGGCGCGGTCAATTGCTTTTTTCACAACGCCCGGACCGGAAACACCGACGCTGATCACCGCATCAGCTTCGCCGACGCCGAGATAGCCGCCGGCCATGAAGGGTACGTCTTCCGGAATATTGCAGAAGACAACCAGTTTGCAGCAGCCGAGACCGTCGCGGTCAGCAGTTGCAGCAGCCACATCCAGCACTCTTTGACCCATCAGTTTGACTGCGTCCATATTGATGCCGGTGCGAGTGCGGCCGACGTTGATGGAAGAGCAAACGTGGTTCGTGGTTGCTAAAGCTTCAGGCAGCGCATCAATCAGGTTTCTTTCTCCCGGCGTGATGCCTTTTTCGACCAAGGCGCCGAAGCCGCCTAAGAAGTCGACGCCGGCGTCGGTGGCGCAGTCGTCTAAGAGTTTGCAGACCTTGACCATCTGGTCACGGCTGTATCCGGCACAGACGGTTCCGATCGGAGAGACCGTAATACGCTTATTGACAACGGGAATACCGTAGCGGTCGCCGACTTCGTTGCAGATGGCAACGAGGTTCTTGGCATGGCGATTAATTTTGGAGCGGACGCGGTAAGCGAAGGTGTCGAAGTTATCGCTTGCACAATCGAATAAGTTCAAGCCCAGAGTCACGGTACGAACATCCAAATGTTCGCTTCTGAGCATATCCAGCGTGGAGATGACCTCACGTTCTGTAAGCATTTGATTGATTCCTTTTTGAATTAAGCGATAGACACACGATGAACCGCTTCAAAAATTCGGCGGTGCTGCATGCTCATGGAAAGATGACGGTCGTGGGCGATGTCGGAAAGAGTTCTGCTTAGAGCCTTTCTGTCCACTTCGGGAGGAACAGTGACTTCAAACACCAGAAGAACACGCGGCTGCGGCAGAGGATTGCCGGCATCGTCCAGTTTTACTTCAATCGTTCTGAAACTGTCGATGTTGATGTGGCCCTCATAGAACACTCGGGTAAATGCCGTCAGAATATCTCTGCTGTCAGTGCCGTCAACCGTAAGGACGAACGGTTCGCCCTGTGTGACGGTAGCTTCGCCCGGAACGTAATCGCGGACGAGGACGGACATATCGAAGCCTTTGCCCTTCAGTGCTTCTTTAATAATCTTTGCGACTTCGTCGTCGCCAACACTCTCCGGCTTATCCACGATCATGATGGCGGAGTATTCGTTTCTCACCGTCGTTTGATCCATATCGATGATGGAGCAGCCAAGTTTGTTCAGAGTATCGGAGGTTGTGTAAACAACACCGAAGCTGTCGGGACCGGTGACAGCCACTAAAATTCGCTTCACGTTAATTTCCTAAAAGAATGAGTTTTTGCCGCAGACCCGGATGTCATTTCCGGCCTTGGCAATTTATGAGGACAAATTCTCCCGACTCGGCGACCGTGATCGTCGAGACAGTCTTTATATTAGCCAAGCAAAAGGCTTCTTTTAGGAAACAAAAGGACTTTTTTCGTCTCGGGAGGCGGAAATTAACACTCTGAATTTCGGGATCACTTTAAGCGTGTTTTGAATGCTCTGCTCCGAAATTTTTCCCACAGGCGTATTTCTTAACTCCGCGGCAAGCGCGCCGTAGCGAGCCGTGTCCGCAAGGGCGCTTTCGGGGTTCTTCTGATTTTGTTCCCGCACCCAGCTCGGGGGCATATCCGGACAATCCGTCTCTAGGACCCAAGCATCATCGGGAAGCTCGGACAAGATTTTGCGAATACGTTTCGAGCCGTCGTACGTCATTGCTCCGCCGTAGCCCAGCTTAAAACCATTTTGCAGGAACGCTTGCGCCTGAGCCATGCTTCCGTTAAAGGCGTGAATGATTCCGAGCTGCGGCGGCAAACGACGAATGTATTTGAGGACGATATCCATCGCTTCACGGCCGTGAAGACTCAGCGGCAAGCCGTACTTACGGGCAAACTTTAACTGAGCAGAAAAAACTTCTTCCTGGACGTCATGCGGAACGCTGCAGGCAGCAGAAAAATCCAGACCGCACTCGCCTACCGCAGCTAAACGAGGATCATCTTGATGCTCTTCCAGGAAAGCTTCCAACGCTGTCAGATCGTCTTTCCAGGAAGATCTGATGTAAAGCGGATGAATGCCGCACGCGTAAGCTTGGTCATGTTCATACGCACAGCGCCGGGCATCTTTCAGATTATCGACACCGCCCGCGCACACCAAAGAAGAGACGACGCCGACCCGGCTGGCCTCCCAAACTTCTTTTTTCTGCTGCTCTTCCGAGAGAACGAACAGATGGTTATGGGTGTCAATCCAGCGAAGCATTTAATTTTTCTCTGGCAAGATGCAGCCGTTCTTTAAACGCACAACGCGATCGCATCGCGCGGCAATATCAGGATCATGCGTCACAATGACCAGGGCCAAGCCCTGAGAGGACGACAATTTGAGCAGGTAGTCGATGACAACCTCAGCCGTCTCGCCGTCCAGGTTGCCGGTGGGCTCATCGGCCAGAAGACACAGCGGGGAGCCGCTGACTGCTCGGGCGATAGCGACACGCTGACGTTCGCCGCCGGACAGCTGGCTCGGCAGATGATCGGCGCGATCAGCAAGTCCCATTGCTTTTAGCAGGCTTTCAGCCCTCTTTTGAGCGACAGACGCTTTTTCACGCCGAATTTTGAGCGGCATGGCCACGTTTTCCATGGCCGTAAATTCCGGCAGCAGATGATGGAACTGATACACAAAGCCGAGTTTGCGGTTGCGCAGCTCGGTTAAACGCTGCTCGGAGAGTTCGGCGATGTTTTCTCCGCCGATTTCGATCAAACCTTTATCAAAACGGTCCAGACCGCCGATGCACTGCAGGAGCGTTGTTTTTCCGGAGCCGGACGTGCCCACGATTGCCACCGACTCGCCCTCGTGAACTTCCAGATTGACGTCTTTCAAAACATGCAACAGTCGGCCGCCCTCTTTATAGCTTTTCTGCAGGCCGAGAGCCTTTAATACGACGTTGTTATTCATACCTCAGTGCCTCAGCCGGTTGAATATTTGCCGCTCTCCAGCTCGGATAGACGGTTGCCGCAAGAGCCAGAAGGAAAGAAAAGACAGCGATCGGGATCACATCGGATGCCCTCGGATCACTCGGCATTGCCGAGATAAAGTAGATTTCTTTGGGCAGGAACTGAACGCCGAACAGCTGTTCAATCGCACCCACGATAGAGTCTACATTGCTGGCAATGAGGAGTCCTACGCCGACACCGATCAGCACGCCTGCGGTTCCGATGAAAGCGCCCTGAACCATAAAGATGCGCATGATCGAACCGCGCGTTGCACCTTGGGTTCGAAGGATTGCGATGTCACTGCGTTTAGAGTTGACGGTCATCACTAAAGAAGAGACCAGACCAAATGCGCCGACTAAAACGATCAGGAACAAAATGATGCCCATCATGCGTTTTTCGACCTGAACGGCCGCAAACCAAGTCCGATTCTGACGAGACCAATCGGTTGCCAAAAGACCCGGCGGCATTTGATTATTGAGTTCAGCGGCGACTCTCGGTGCATCCTGCATGTTGGAGAGCTTCAGTCGAATGCCTCCGGGTGTTTGAGTACGCATGAGTTTTTCGGCGTCCGTGAGATTGATGAAGCTCATTGCGCTGTCAAACTCGTAGTGGCCGGAAATAAAGACGCCTGCGACCGTGAACTGGCGCATGCGGGGCATGGTTCCGGCCGGCGTGAACTGTCCCTGAGGCACCATCACGTTGACCTTTTCTCCGGGGATCACGCCGAGCATTCTGGCTAAGTCCGTGCCGAGAATGATCTTGAATTCACCGGGCTTTAAGTCGGACAGCTGTCCGATCTTCATGTTTTTTGCGACGTCGCTGACCTGAGAGTCCGTCTCAGGATCAATACCGTTGAGCTGGACACCGCGTACGTTGGTGCCGCTTGTCAGCAGCCCCTGCCCTCTTAAGAAAGGCGCTGCGCCGATGATCTCCGGCTGCTGCTTCTTCAGTTCTGCGGCAGTCTTCTGCCAGTCCGGAATCGGAGCTCCGATCGACAGCACTTCGGCATGCGAAAGCACGGAGAGCATCTTGTCTCGAACTTCTTTCTGGAACCCGTTCATCACGGATAAGACTATGATGAGGGCCATGACGCCCAAGGCGATGGAAGCCATGGACATGGCTGATATGAACGATACGAATCCGTCGCTGCGTCCTTTGCGGCGCGACAGTGTGTATCGCAAACCGATCATCCACTCGAAGGGCAGACCGGATAAAGGTTTATTTTTCACAAATTTTATCCAACTAAACGTTCAGGCTATTCTAGCTGTGAGATCAAACAATTAGAATTTAAGGCTATGCCCGCATGTATATTTTTATTGCCCAATTCACTGCCTTCTCCTAATGAGATTAAAGCGTTAGGAAAGGACGCCTATCCGCCCGTTTTGCGAAATTTCCTTGAAGGTTTCGGAGAACCGAGGGGCGCCACGATTTTTGAAAACCCGGCGCTCAGCGGTTTTGCTTCGATACAGTGGGTATGGATGCTGCTGACTCAGCGCGAAAATCTAGCCCCGACCGCTCCTTATCTCTGGAAGGGTCTCGGAGGTCCGAAAGTTCATCAGGAATTTTGGGCCCTAAACGGCTACCGCAAAGAAAACGGCGTGCTTAAAAGCGCCGGCGACATCTTTGATATCGATGAAGAATGCGATCTGAGAGATCTTTTGAATCCAGTCGCTCGGCAATTTGATTTTGAAGTGCAGGTTTTGGACGGACGCTTTTTCCTTGCGCGCAAGAAAGCATGGCAAGTTCTGATTGCTCCGTGGCTTGCCCAGGAAAACAAAGAACCGGCGCAGGCTGCCGGCCCCGAGGCCGCTGAATGGAGTGAAATCACTCGAGCCATTGAAGATAGCCTTGCAAAAAGCGCTTTCAATGAATTCCGAGTAAAAGCCGGACGGCCACCGGTTGAAGGTTTTTGGATCAACGGCGGTGCTTTTGAGGAGCAGCTCCTGCCTTACACTCAGATTCGCTGTGCTCTGACAAGCGATCCCACGATTCGCGGCATCGCTGAGGCGGCGGGCATTGCGCGGGCCTACATTAAATCTTCGACGGCCGCTTGGCCTGACTGCCCTGAAGGCGACCGCTTCTGCATCCTCGACGAGTTTAACGATCCGACTGTCAAAACAGATCCCGCCCGCTGGAACGCCTCCTGGACACGCGCCGTTGAGCGCATGGAGCATCTCACGGCCACGGCAAAAGGATTTGAGAAATATCATCCCCGCGTGGTCGCTTCCGACGGTCTGCGCGTCAGCGTCATTGAAAAACTTCAGGAACAAAAGTCTTCTTTTGCCTTTTGGAAGAGTCCTAAAAACTACACCGAAGCATGGCTGAACTCCGGCCGCTAAAATCCACAAAGTTATGACCAAAATAACGATTCGCCGATTTGACCGAAATGTCGTTCAGGCGCTCACCAACCGCGGCTTTCCCGAACCGCTGGCCCGCGCTTTAGCGGCCAGACACGTCACAAGCCCGTCCGACCTTGATTATGAATTCAAGGAAATGCTTTCTCCGTGGGATCTTAAAAACTGCAGAGAAGCCGGAGAAGCGATTGCCGATGCCATCTGGAAGCAGAAAAAGATCGTAATCATTGGGGACTACGACTGTGACGGCGCGACTGCTGTTTCCGTCGGTATTCTGGGACTGCAGGCGCTCGGCGCCTTCAATGTCTCTTATTTAATCCCGGACCGTGACAAGGACGGCTACGGCCTGTCTCCTCAGCTTGTCGATCGAGCAGCCGCTGCCGGCGCCGAACTCATCATTACCGTAGACAACGGAATTTCTTCGGTGGCTGCGGTTGAACATGCTAAAACCCTCGGAATCGAGGCCGTCGTTACCGACCACCACCTGCCCGGCGATGAAATCCCCGACACCCTCGTCGTCAATCCGAATCAGCGCGGAGATACCTTCCCGAGCAAATCTTTGGCGGGTGTGGGCGTCATCTTTTACGTGTTAATCGCCGTGCGCTCCGCACTCCGCGCCAAAGGCGCTTACCCGAACGGAAAACAGCCTAATCTTCAGCATCTCATTGATTTGGTGGCCTTGGGTACGGTTGCCGACGTTGTCCCGTTAGACCGCAACAACCGAATCCTCGTTTCCAAAGGCTTGGACAGCATTCGCGCCGGCAAAATGCAGCCCGGCGTGAGCGCCCTGCTCTCCGTAGCAGGCAAGAATGCGCATCGCATCAGTGCCAATGACTTGGGCTACATCCTCGGGCCCCGCATCAACGCCGCAGGTCGTTTGGACAGCATCAACAAGGGTGTTGAGTGTCTGACAAGCTACGACTACAACACGGCGCTCTTTTACGCAAAAGAACTCGACCAAATCAATACCGAGCGCCGCAACCGCGAAGTATCCATGCAGTCCGACGCTATTCTGTCCCTACAGACGATTTCCGTCGATGACAGCAATTCCATCGTTCTTAAGGGTGACGACTGGCACGCCGGCATCATCGGTTTAGTAGCCTCCCGCATCAAAGAACAAACTTATCGCCCGGTCATTGCGTTTGCTCCGTCGGAAGAAAACGGCGAGCATGTGCTTAAAGGCTCGGGGCGCTCTATTCCCGGCATTCATCTGCGCGATGCATTGGATCGTGTCAGCAAACTGAGTCCGGGGCTGATCCTGAAATTCGGCGGTCACGCGATGGCTGCAGGTCTTACGATCCGTAAGGATGCATTTGATGAATTCAAGGAGCTCTTTGCCCGCGCTGTCAAAGAACTTTCCGATCCGGAAATGTTCGAGCGCAACATCGTCACAGACGGCGAGCTCAGAGCTTCCGACTTCAACATTGAACTCGTTGAAGCCATCCGCAAGCACGTCTGGGGTCAGGCTTTCCCGGAACCGCTCTTTGCCAATCAGTTCAAGGTACTTTCTCAGAGAGTCTTGAAAGATCAGCATCTGAAGCTCTCTCTTGAAGTCGACGGCAGAGAGATTCAGGCCATTTGGTTCCGCCACAAACGCGAACTGCCTCCGACCGTGCGTTTAGCTTACAAGCTCGACATCAATGACTTCCGAGGACGTCAGTCGGTGCAGCTCATCATCGAAGGTATGGAAGACGAGTTTGAGGACTGGACGGCCTAGCGGTTTTCTGTCGTGCAAACAAACTTACACAATTGACAAAAAACGGACCCATTTCCGCCCGCTCAACGAGTTAAGGATTGGGTCCGCTCTTATATAATTGAGGGTTCTTTTTAATATCAACGCGTTAAGAAATGGAAGTTGAACGTTTAAACCTAATCGGCACCACCGCCGAGGACCTTCAAGCTCGCACTGAAGAGCTGCGGAGGTATCTTTGACTACGACCAGAAAGAGCGTCGTTTAGAAGAAGTTAATCAAGCGCTCGAGGACCCGAGCATCTGGTCTGATCAAGAGCGAGCTCAGCAGCTGAGCAAAGAAAAGAAACGTCTCGAAGACGTTGTCCTTACCATCAAACACCTAACTACCGGCCTTTCCGATGCTTTGGAATTATTTGAAATGGCCAAAGAAGAGGACGATGACGCCTCTCTGGAAGCGGTAGAAGCCGATATCAACAACCTCAAGAAAGAGGTCGAACATCTCGAATTCCAGCGCATGTTCAATCAGGAACATGACGAAGCCAACTGCTTCCTGGAAATTCAGGCCGGCGCCGGCGGAACCGAAGCGCAGGACTGGGCGAGCATGCTTGAGCGCATGTATATCAAGTTTGCGGAACGCCAAAGCTTTAAGCCCGAGATTGTTGAAGAAACCGAAGGAGATGTGGCCGGCATTAAAGGCTGCACGATCAAAATCACCGGCGACTATGCCTACGGCTGGCTCAGAACCGAAACCGGTATTCACCGCTTAGTTCGCAAGAGCCCGTTCGACTCCAACGCACGCCGTCATACTTCTTTTGCTTCTGTGTTCGTCGTTCCCGAAGTCGACGATTCTTTCGAAATCGAAGTCAATCCGGCCGATCTGCGCATTGACACGTTCCGCGCCTCCGGCGCCGGCGGTCAGCACATTCAGAAGACCGACTCCGCCGTCCGTATCACGCATATCCCGACCGGCATAGTCGCTGTCAGCCAGACCAGCCGAAGCCAGCATCAGAACAAGGAAGAGGCCATGACGATTTTGAAGAGCCGTCTTTATGAAGCCGAGCTCCGCAAACGCCAGGCTACCCAGCAGGCATTGGAAGACAACAAGAGCGATATTTCCTGGGGTCACCAGATCCGTTCTTACGTGTTGGATCAGTCCCGCGTCAAAGACCTGCGTACCAATGTCGAAACCGGCAACACGACTGCCGTTTTAGACGGTGCTTTGGAATCCTTTATCGAGGCCAGCCTCAAGCAAGGAGTTTGAGCGTGAAGACTCTCACCATTATTACCGGCGCCTCTAAAGGGCTCGGCTTTGAATTAACCCGTCAGTCGCTTAAGGCCGGCGACACCGTCGTGACGATGGAACGCCGTCCTTCCAAGGCTTTGGTGGAAGAAGCCGATAAGATCGGCTGCAATTTCATCCAGTTTACGGCTGACCTGCTTGACCGTAAAGGCGCCGTCGAGCTTTTGATGTGGCTGCTTTCCGATAAGGAATACGCCGAACATGACCGTCTGATTCTGATCAACAACGCCGGCGTGCTGGGTCCTGTCGGTCCGATCGAAAACGCTTCCCCGCAGGTTGCCGTTGACTGCATTCGCGTTAACTTTGAAATCCCGGTGCTTCTGACTCAGGCTTTCCTGAATGAAACGCGCAGCTGGAAAGGCGAGCGCCGCGTCATGAATATCTCTTCCGGCGCCGGCCGCAAGTCCGTTCCGGGCTGGGCCATGTACTGTTCAACCAAAGCAGCGCTTGACCGCTTTACCGCCGTCACAGCTGAAGATCAGCTTGGCAAACCCAATCCCGCACGCCTTAGCGCCGTCGCTCCGGGCGTTGTGAACACTGGCATGCAGGGCAGCATCCGTGCTTCGTCTAAGGAAGATTTTCCGAACGTTGACCGGTTTATCGACTTAGAGAAAGACGGAAAACTTCAGAGCCCCGAAGACACTGCCAAACGACTTTTAAATTACCTCAACAGCGACGAGTTCGGCAAAGAGCCCATCTCGGATATTCGCAATATTTCTGTTGGAGACTAAAGTGGAAAACCAGAAAGAAACCGTCAAAAAAGAAGACGTTCTTGAGACTGAGAACCATATCATTGCCGAACGTTTAGCCAAACTCGACAAACTCAGAGCCGAAGGCGTTGCTTATCCGAATGATTTCGTTCAGAAAGACCGCATTGAAGAAGTGCGCGCTGCCAACGGCAGCAAAACTCCGGAAGAGCTTGAAGCTGCTCCGGTCGAAGTCACTGTCGCCGGCCGCGTCATGCTCAAGCGCGTCATGGGCAAAGCCAGCTTCCTGACCGTTAAAGACGGTACCGATCACATCCAGTTCTTCATCACCAAGGCTGAAGTCGGCGATGAAACTTACGACTTCTTCAAGAAGATGGTTGATATCGGAGATATCGTCGGCGCTACAGGCACACTGTTCTTCACCAAGACCGGCGAGCTTTCCGTCCGCGTTAAGAACTTCCGTCTGCTGACCAAGAACATTCGTCCGCTCCCCGACAAATTCCACGGTCTCTCCGATCCGGAAACCCGTTATCGTCAGCGCTATGTTGACCTGATCATGAACGAAAGCACACGTCGCACCTTCATGATCCGTTCCAAGGCCATCGCCGAAACCCGTAAATTCATGATGGAACATCACTTCATGGAAGTGGAAACTCCGATGCTCCATCCGATCCCCGGCGGTGCGAACGCTAAGCCGTTCATCACACACCACAATGCGCTCGACATGGATATGTATCTGCGTATTGCTCCGGAACTTTATCTGAAGCGCTTAGTGGTCGGCGGCTTTGAACGCGTTTTTGAACTCAACCGCTCCTTCCGCAACGAAGGCGTTGACGTTCGCCACAACCCTGAATTCACAATGATGGAGTTCTATGCAGCCTACAAGGAATACCACTGGCTCATGGACTACACCGAAAAACTTCTGCGCACCGTCGCTGAAAAGACTATCGGTACCGCTGTCATTCAGTATCAGGGTCATACCATCGACCTCACAAAACCGTTTGATCGCCTGACTGCTAAGGAAGCCGTTCTGAAGTACGCTCCTCAGTACACCCCTGAGCAGCTCGAAGACAAGGACTTCATGCAGGAAGAACTCAAGCGCCTGGGTGAACCTGCTAAGGCTGACGCCGGCGTCGGCGCTTTGCAGATGGCCATATTTGAAGCCGTTGCTGAATCCAAACTCATTCAGCCGACTTACATCATTGACTACCCGGTTGAAATTTCTCCGCTGGCTCGCGCCTCCGACAAGGTTCCCGGCATCACCGAGCGTTTCGAACTCTTCATGGCCGGTCGCGAAACCGCCAACGGCTTCTCCGAGCTGAACGACCCGCAGGATCAGGCTGCTCGCTTCATGGCTCAGGCAAAACTGAAAGCCAGCGGCGATGATGAAGCCATGTATTACGACGCCGACTACGTCCGCGCACTGGAATACGGTCTGCCTCCGACAGGCGGCTGCGGCGTGGGCTTAGACCGCTTTGTCATGCTGCTTACCGACTCTCCGAGCATCCGTGACGTTCTGCTCTTCCCGCATATGCGTCCTGAGGCCTAAGAATCATGAGCGAAAGGAAGCTGAAAATCGCCGCTCTGTTAAAAGAGCTTTACGACATGGCCGAAGTTCCCGTGCCCTCCTCTCGTATTCCGTTTTACTTTAACGACGTACGAGCCGGGCACATTGAACGAACTGATGCCGAGTTTTTAGCGAGTACCTTTCGCTTCTGTGACGTCCGTCCGGATGCTTTCGTATTTACCGCGGAAGACTCCGGACAGGCTTCGCGCCGTCTGGCAGCGATTTCGCACCTTTATAAAGGCACGGACAAAGTCTTTGCCTGGCGAGATGAACTGCTTTCCGTTACTGCTTCGGATGACATTGCCTGCGAGTCGCCTTTGACTGTTATTGAGCGTGCAATGTGCCGCCCCTTCGCCTTTAACACCTTTGCCGTTCACTTGAATCCGTTCACGCGTGACGGCAGGATGTGGGTGGCTCAGCGTTCTTTCAAGAAAGCGATCGGCCCTGGTTATTGGGATAACTGTGCTGCGGGTCTAGTCGGAGCAGGCGAGCCTTTCGGGCTTGCCATGGAACGCGAAGCATTTGAAGAAGCCGGTGTGACACCGGGCTCCCTTGAAATCTCTTTTAGCGTGCGCAATATCATTTCGCGTCCCGTTCATGAAGGCTGGATGCGAGAAATCGCTTACATCTGCAATGCTTATGTTGAAGACTCTTTCCATCCTCACAACATGGACGGCGAGGTCGAGTGCTTTGAACTCTTAGAACCCGAAGCGATTATTGAGCGCATAGAAAAAGGACGATTCACATTCGAATCGTCCCTTGCTGTTTTAGCCGGCTTAGCCTGGCAGGAAGGCCTGCTTGATCTTTTGGATCAGCCGGCCGTCTAAACGCTAATCTCTTTCGTCCATCCAAGCGACCAGGATGGCTTCCAGTATTTTTTCGTTGCTTGCTTCCGGATCATCATCAAAATCCGGGAGCGCGACGATCATTGCATGCATCTTCTCAAAGCTGATCGTCAGCGGATCTAAGTCCGGATTTTCATCGTAGAGCTCTTCCGCAATGGCACGCGGATCCTTCCAAGTCAGCTTCATCATTCGTTTTCTCTCGCATGATTACGGGAGTATTTCGGAATTTCAACGGTAATGTCTTCTTTGCCGACTTTTGTCTGGCAAGTCAGGCGGGAATTCGATTTCAGACCCCAAGCCTGATCAAGCAGATCTTCTTCATCGTCTTCAGCCGGCTCCAACGAGTCAAAGCCTTTGTCGATGTAGCAGTGACAAGTCGTGCAGGCGCAGGAGAACTCGCAGGCATGGTCGATATTGACGCCGTTAGCGACCAAAGCCTTAGCTAAGTTTGTACCTTCGGGGACTTCAAACTCAGCGCCGTTCGGGCAGATTCCGGGATGCGGTAAAACGGTTACTTTCGGCATTTTTTAAACCTCGTCAACAGATTTGCCTTGGAGTGCTTCCAAGATCGTACGGTTCATTCGACGTGCAGCAAAGTCCTTGGTTCCCTCGGACAGTGCTGAAATCGAATTTTTAATATCATCCTTGTCATCTTGCGCGCGAACCGTCTCCAGATGTTGAATCATGGCGCCGATCTGAGCGCGCTCGGCCTCATTGAGAAGGTCGGCGTCCGACGACAGTGCTGAGTAAATGCTTTCCAGAAGACGCGCAGCCTCGACTTTCTGCTCGCGCAATTCGCGCAGCTTCATATCTTCTTCGGCATGACCGAAGGAATCTTTCAGCATGCGACTGATTTCATCTTCCGACAGACCATAAGAAGGCTTGACCGTAACGGATGCTTCCACGCCCGTGGTTTGTTCGCGGGCCGTGACCGACAAAAGTCCGTCGGCGTCTACCTGGAACGTCACACGAATACGAGCCGCACCGGCAACTTTAGGCGGAATGCCGCGTAAAGAGAATTTGGCTAAAGAGCGGCACTCTTCCACTAAATCTCGTTCACCCTGAAGGACATGGATCGACATCGCGGTCTGACCGTCCTTGAAGGTTGTAAAGTCCTGTGCCATAGCTACAGGAATCGGCGTATTGCGGGGAATGACTTTTTCGACCAAGCCGCCCATGGTCTCAAGACCGAGGGAGAGCGGTGTGACGTCAAGCAGCAGCCAGTCTTCGTCGCTGCGGTTGCCGGCAAGCAGATTGGCTTGGAGCGCGGCACCGATTGCCACCACTTCATCCGGGTCAATATCGGTAAGCGGTTCGCGGTCAAAATAATCGGCCACTGCCTTGCGGATGCAGGGCATGCGCGTTGAGCCGCCGACAAGCACGACACCTTTTACTTCATCGCGTTTGAGACCTGCGTCCTTTAATGTCTGTTTCGTGGCTTCGATGGTTCTTGCTACTAAGTGGTGCGTGATCGAATCAAAGACTTCGCGTGTAATCGTGACATTGATAATGCGGTCACCGGAAATCTTGGCATGAATCGTTGCTTTCTTTTCCGTCGTCAGCGTTTCTTTGGCTGCCTTGGCTTTTGCCATCAACATGCGGCTGTCGGAATGCGTCAGCAGCGGGCGGCCTGCCTGGTCAATGACCCAGCAGTAGAGACGCTGGTCAAAATCATCGCCGCCTAACTGGCTGTTGCCGCCGGTGGCGAGCACCTCAAAAACGCCTTTGCGCAGACGAAGGACAGAAACGTCAAAAGTACCACCGCCCAAGTCATAAACGATGTAAAGACCTTCGGCGCCGGTATCGAGGCCGTAAGCCAAAGCGGCCGCCGTCGGTTCGCTCAAAAGACGAAGAACATTCAAACCGGCAAGCTTAGCGGCGTCTTTAGTCGCCTGACGCTGAGCGTCATCAAAGTAAGCCGGTACCGTCACGACAGCGCCGACAAGTTCGCCGCCTAAGGCGTCTTCGGCGCGTTTTTTAAGGACTTTCAGAATTTCGGCAGACACTTCCACCGGACTCTTGGCGCCTTGAGAGGTGTTGAGCTTGACCATGCCCTCGCCTTTGATGAAGTCATAGGGCATGTAGCGGTTATTCTGCAGCTCAGAAGCGCTTCGGCCCATCAAACGCTTGACACTTGAGATCGTGTTGAGCGGATCCGCTTCTGCACGTGAACGGGCTTCTTCACCAACAACCACGCCTCCATTCTTTTCGTAGTGGACAACAGAAGGAAGCAGTTTCTGATTCTTTTCGTCAACGAGAACTTCGGGAGAACCGTTTCTAACGGTGGCCGCCAATGAATTCGTGGTGCCCAAATCAATACCGACAGCAAACCGCTCTTCGTGCGGTGCTGTCGACATTCCCGGTTCGGCAATTTGCAGAAGTGACATTATTCAAAATCCAGTAGCTGGCGATTTAAAAACATAACCTTTTTTAAATCTTCTGCCGCCAGCGAGACATCAGATTTCACATCGAACGCATCTGCCACCTCGTCGAGCAGCTCGTCCTTTTCTTTTTCAATCGCTTTCTTCAGCACTTCCAGCTCAGCCGTATTCCCGGAATCCTTTGCATCTGAGATCGCCTCTCGGCGTTCCAGCTGCTCAAGAAGAAACTCTTCAGAAATCGAGCCGCTGCTGTCTTCGTCAATGGGGTGTCCTCGCAGCGCGCAAAGGGCTTTACCTCGCTGGATCGGATCGCTGAGCTTCTGAAAAGCGTCATTAATCAGCGTTGCCCACTGCTGAGCAACGCGCTTTTCAGTATCGCTTGCCGAAGCAAAACGGTCGGGATGAACCTTTTTTTGGATTTCAAAATACTTTTCATCCAACTTTTGTTTGTCGATTCGAAACTGTGGTTTCAGACCGAAAATTTCAAAAGGATTCATCGCCGCCATAGCGCCTCCGTTTCAGTTAGACATGGAAAGACTTGCCGCAGCCGCAGCTTTCTTTCTCGTTCGGGTTCTTGAATTTGAATCCGGTATTGAGACCTTCACGGACAAAGTCCAGTTCGGTTCCGTTGATATAGGGCAGGCTCTTGGGATCAACAATTACTTTGATCCCGTAGCTTTCGTACACCTGATCTTCGGGTTCGATTTTGTCTGCAAATTCTAATGCGTAAGCCATACCGGAGCAGCCGCTGGTTTTGACACCGACTCTGAGGCCGACGCCTTTGCCGCGTTTGCGAAGGAATTCTTCAACGTGAGAAGCTGCTTTTTCTGTCAATGTAACCGACATTATTTATCCTTAATCTGAGCCTGTTTCTGGCGATAGTCTTCCACTGCGGCCTTGATGGCGTCTTCCGCAAGAATGGAACAGTGGATTTTGACGGGAGGAAGCTCGAGTTCTTCGGCAATTGCCGTATTTTTGAGCTGTTCGGCTTCTTCCAAGGTCTTGCCCTTGATCAGTTCGGTGACCAAAGAGCTGGAAGCGATGGCGCTGGTGCAGCCGTAGGTTTTGAACTTAGCGTCTTCGATCACGCCGTTGTCGTTGACCTTGATCTGCAGGCTTAAAACGTCGCCGCAGGCGGGAGCGCCGCGAGTACCGGTTCCGACGTTCGGATCGTTTTTATCCAGTCTGCCGACGTTTCTGGGGTGCTGGAAATGATCCATCACTTTATCGCTGTATTGCATTCTTTTCTTTCCTTATTAGTGTTCTGTCCATTTAACTTGTTTCATGTCCACGCCTTCTTTGTACATCTCCCAAAGCGGGGACATTTCACGAAGCTGTGCAACCTTTTCTTTGATGAGTTTGACGGTGTAGTCAATCTCTTCTTCCGTCGTGAAGCGGCCTAAGCTGAAGCGGATGGAGCTATGAGCCAGTTCGTCATCAATACCGAGGGCACGCAGAACATAGGACGGTTCCAGGCTGGCGGAGGTGCAGGCGGAGCCGGAAGAAACAGCGATTTCAGGACAGCTGGCCATAAGGGCTTCACCTTCAACAAATGCGAAGCTGACATTGAGGTTGAACGGAGCTCTGTGTTCCATGCTTCCGTTGACATGAACGGCTTCGATTTCGCTTAAGCCTTTCCAAAGTCTGTCGCGAAGAGCGCCGATACGCTTCATTTCTTCGTCCATTTCCAGACGGCACAGTCTGTAGGCTTCGCCCATACCGACGATCTGGTGTGTGGCAAGGGTGCCGGAGCGCATGCCTCTTTCGTGGCCGCCGCCGTGGATGATGGCTTCGATACGGGCACGCGGTTTACGGCGAACGTAAAGAGCACCCATACCCTTCGGTCCGTAAAGCTTGTGAGCAGAAAGGCTCATCAGATCGACTTTGAGTTTTTCCATGTCCAGAGGAATCTTACCGGCAGCCTGAGTGGCGTCGACGTGGAACAGGATTCCGCGTTCGCGGCACATTTCACCGATTTTTTCGATGTCCTGAATAACGCCGATTTCGTTGTTGACGGCCATCACGGAAACCAGAGTTGTATCAGAACGCATGGCTTTAGCCAAAGCGTCGAGGTCTAAGAGTCCGTCCTTGCCGACATCCATGTAGGTGACTTCAAAGCCTTCGCGTTCGAGCTCGCGCATGGAGTCCAACACCGCTTTGTGTTCGGTCTTTACCGTGATTAAATGCTTGCCCTTGTCCTTATGGAAACGAGCTGCACCTTTGATCGCGAGGTTGTCGCTTTCGGTAGCGCCGCTGGTCCAGACGATTTCTTTCGGATCGGCATTGATCAAAGCTGCAACTTCGGCACGAGCGTTTTCAACAGCCTCTTTGGCTTTCCAGCCGTACTCGTGGCTCGTGCTGGCAGCGTTGCCGAAATTCTCGTAGAGGAAAGGAATCATCTTATCGACGACACGAGGATCCACAGGCGTAGTCGCAGAATAATCAAGGTAAATAGGGAACTTCATGATTAGCTCCAATGAAGAGATAAATTGGGGATTTATTAAACCTTCGGTTTGATAATGGATACGGGGCTTAAGCCCTGATCTTTGAGCTTTTTCTTGTCAGCCAGGTTTTTCAGCGAGATCCCTTTCAGGAACTTGCGGATTTCCTCGTTGAGGCTTTCCCAAAGATCGAATGTGATGCACTCACCTTCTCCGTCGCAGACTTCTCTGTTTTTATCGCAGCTGGCTTTCTCCAGCGGATCGTCCACGGCTTCCAAAATATCGATCACCGTGATCTGATCTGCAGGCTTGGCCAAACGGTAACCGCCGGCAGGGCCGCGCACGCCTTCAAGGAGTCCGGCTCTGCGCAGCTTTCCGAAGATCTGCTCAAGATAGGCACTTGAAAGATGGCGTCTGTCCCCGATCGCAGCAATGGATACGTACTCTTCCGGGTCGTGGAGAGCAATATCAAGCATTGCGGTAACGGCAAAACGGCCTTTAGTAGTGAGTTTCATACTTATTCCGATTCATTTAGTCGGAAATAATAGACCGTTTTATTTCCGAGCGCAATAGTCGGAATTAAAAAAGCCCTCCGAAGAGGGCTAAAAAGGAAAATGATTTCTCAGCGGCTACAGAGCTGAGCCGGGAATGTAGACGGAAGCGCGTTTCTTAACGACTTCAAGCAAGCCTTCGCAGGCGTCTTCACAGTAATCGAGCACCGTGTTGAAACCTTCATTGCCGCCGTAATACGGATCGGGCACCACAGCCGTATCGTATTCGGTTGCGTAGCGCATCAGGAGCGCCAGCTTGTGTTTATACATCGGCGGGCAGATCTGCTGCATAGCAGTCAGATTTTCCCAGTCCATCGCCAAAATGAAGTCGCACTCCCTAAAGTCGTCGGATGTAATCTGACGGGCTCTCAGCTCGGACAAGTCATATCCGCGCTTGCGGCCTGCAATCTGAGCGCGCACGTCCGGCGCCTCTCCGACGTGATAACCATGTGTACCGGCAGAATCCACGATTACTTTGTCAGTCAGTCCGGCTTCCTTCACCATTTTCTTAAAAACTGCTTCAGCCGTAGGGGAACGACAGATATTCCCCATGCACACAAATAAAACTTTTACCATGTTTTTTGCATTCTTCTTAATTGACGAATTAATCACACCTCTCTCGCGTACACCGCAGGCAGGTTGCAATAGCTTACGAGCCCCTAACGCTTTTTGCAAAAATGTATAGGGTAATTACTAATAATTCAACTCAAAATGAGCACTCAAGCATTCGGCTTTGCGCCTTCTTCATCCTCGCCGGGCGTTGCACCGAAAACCTGTTTACGAATAGACGCCAATTTATCACGGACTTCGGAGGCTTTTTCGAATTCGAGATTCTTAGCATGCTCAAACATTTCGTTTTCGAGACGTTTGATTTCGCGTGCCAGTTCTTTCGGCCCCATTTTTTCGTAATCCTGACCGTCCACCAGACCGAATTCGTTTTCAAGACTATCGCTCTTATAGACGCCGTCAATAATGTCACGGATCTCTTTCTTAACGCTCTTAGGCGTGATGTTGTGTGCGACGTTGTAAGCCGTTTGTTTTTCTCTGCGTCGTGCCGTTTCGTCCATCGCTCGGCGCATGGAATCAGTGATCGTATCGGCGTAAAGAATAGCCTTGCCCTCAACATTTCGCGCAGCACGTCCGATGGTCTGAATCAGAGAGCGTTCACTGCGCAGGAAGCCTTCTTTATCCGCATCCAAAATTGCGACCAGTGCTACTTCCGGAATATCCAGACCCTCTCTCAGCAAGTTAATACCGATCAGAACATCAAAAACGCCGGCGCGCAGATCACGAATGATTTCCACGCGTTCCACCGTATCAATGTCCGAGTGAAGGTAACGGACTTTGATGTCGTTATCCTGCAGGAAATCCGTTAAGTCCTCGGCCATGCGTTTAGTCAGGGTCGTAATCAGAATTCGCTGACCTTTAGGAATTCTCTCTTTGATTTCGCCGAGTACATCGTCCACTTGAGTCGTAGCCGGCCGTACTTCTACTTCCGGGTCCACGAGGCCCGTCGGACGCACCACCTGTTCAACGATCTGAGAAGAATGATTCAGCTCATAGTCTGCCGGAGTGGCCGAGACAAAGATCGCACGGCGCATCTTGCTTTCGAATTCGTCAAAGCGGAGCGGACGGTTATCTTTGGCGCTCGGAAGACGGAATCCGTAGGTGACGAGGGTTTCTTTTCTTGCGCTGTCTCCGCGGTACATACCGCCGATCTGACCTAAAAGAACGTGCGATTCGTCAAAGAACATCAGCGCGTCTTTCGGCAGATAGTCGATCAAGGTCGGAGGCGGCTCTCCGGGCAGACCTCCTGCTAAGTGGCGGCTGTAGTTCTCAATGCCTTTGCAGAAGCCCACTTCATGGAGCATCTCCAAGTCAAAAAGCGTTCTTTCGCGGATACGCTGCGCTTCAAGCAGCTTGCCGCTCTCTATAAATTTGGTTTCCTGATCCCGAAGTTCATCTTTGATGGCTTCAATCGCTCGCAGGATATCGTTTCTCGGCGTGACATAGTTCGATGTCGGATAGATAGCAAAGCGGTCTACCTTCTGGCGGGTTTTTCCGGTTAACGGATCGAAGAAATACATAGCTTCGATTTCGTCATCGAACAGCTCAATACGCAGCGCCATTTCCGAGTGCTCAGCCGGGAACACGTCGATTGTGTCGCCGCGAACGCGGAACTTCCCGCGCGTGAATTCCATATCGTTGCGTTCGTATTGGATGCGGACCAAATGAGAAATCAAATCCCGCTGTTCGATCTTGTCACCGACTTTCAGGATAAGACGCATCTCGGTATAGGACTCCGGCTTACCGATACCGTAGATGGCAGACACGGTCGCGACAATGATCACATCACGGCGTTCGAGCACGCTCTTTGAAGCCGACAGACGCATCTGCTCGATGTGTTCATTGATGGCAGAATCTTTTTCAATAAACAGATCCCGCTGAGGGACGTAAGCTTCGGGCTGATAGTAGTCGTAGTAACTGACGAAATACTCCACCGCGTTGTTTGGGAAAAAGTCCCTCATTTCCGCGTAGAGCTGAGCGGCAAGGGTTTTATTCGGCGCCATGATGAGCGTCGGCAGACCGGTTCGAGCGATAACGTTCGCCATGGTGTAGGTTTTGCCGCTGCCCGTCACGCCAAGCAGCGTCTGGGCCGTCAGGCCGTCCTCAATGCCTTCGACGAGTTCTTTGATTGCCTGAGGCTGATCTCCGGCCGCCTCAAATGGCTGATGCAGTTCAAACGGAGAATTGGGGAATTTGATGATTTTCAAGGTGGTGTCTGCCTAAAGAATCCTTTGAATTTGAAAAGTTTAGAACGAATCCTAAGACATCGGTTTTCCGATCATCCGATCTGGTCAGATTGCCTCGACCTCAGTCTTCTCTGCTTTAGATGAGTTCTAAGGACACATCCATTCTCAGTTCACTTTCAAACCAAACCCCTCTCAATTAAGCTTCGGCATCTTATTTTTCTTAAGCACGCAGGGTGATTTAAATATCAATAATTCAAATTTATAAAATCACCCTTGGCTGGACGCTCTCGGAAAAGAATAAAAATTAGCACATTACATAAGCTGATGAGGTTCGTTTTCGGAAAAAGTAAAACATCGGTCTGAAACAACTCTTTAACTTTCTAGAAGGATATATCCTTAAAAAAATCCTCTCTATTCCAAATTTAATCTTTGTTTAATATTTATCAACAATTATCGTCAACCCCTCTAATTATAAAATCCCATTTTGAGTTTATTTTTTGCTAATTAGCTAATTTATAAGAATTTTCATCTTTTCTAAATTTCGTAACAATCTATTGACTTCTAGAAATTTTGCTGTCAGAATGCTTATGTCTGTTGTTTGACAGACACGACAATTGGGATTACTGCTATGTGTATATTTAACATTGGCAAGTGCCTATTTAATATAGGCATGCGCCGCACGTTACACCTCACGCGGTTTACGATGCGTGATTGCTTCTCCTTCAATAAATTCCTCTCCGAATCCGACATCTAGTCCTCCGGCCGATTCTTTATCGGTTCGGCTCGAATTGCTTTTCTCTAAATTTCTTCCGAAAAGTCTCTTAGTGCTCAAGCCTTTTTAGCGCTTGTCCAGGGGGTTTTGTTGCCGAGAAGAGCCAATCCACAATTCATTTAATTATGTTGCGGATTTATTCACCTTATTAAATAAATCCGGAGGACTACTATTATGCAAAAACTTAAAGTCGCAGCTTCTGCATTACTAAAAGATAAACTTCAGGTTGAACGTGAAGTCGTTTGCCTCTCAAATGCTGACTTTACTGAAGTCTCCGCTGTTGTTATCGACATTGAAGACTATCGGAAAGGCGGATTAAACAAGGTTAATGCCACCGCCTTGGAAATCCCCGTTTTTCTTTATCTCCGCGATGAAGACACCACTCCTGAAGAACTCGTCGGTCACGTGGTCGGTGTGATCAACGATGACCTCACAGACAGACGTCTTTTCGGCCGTCAAATCGATGAAGCTGCCAAACGCTACGAAGACAAACTCCTTCCTCCTTTCTTCGGTGCCCTCGCCCAATACGTATACAAAGGAAAGTCCCAATTTGACTGCCCGGGACATCAGGGAGGCGCATACTTCCGCCGCCATCCGGCCGGCCGCGCATTCTATGACTTTTTCGGTGAAGAGCTTTTCCGCTCTGACCTTTGCAATGCTGACGTTGCGATGGGCGACCTTTTAATTCATGAAGGTGCACCGCTAACCGCTCAAAAAGCTGCCGCTAAGGTATTCAATGCCGATAAGACTTATTTCGTTTTGAACGGAACCTCCGCCTCTAACAAAGTTGTATTAAATGCGGCTTTAACTCCCGGTGACTTGGTTTTGTATGATCGAAACAACCACAAGTCAATTAACCACGGAGCTCTGTTGCAAGCCGGCGCTACTCCGATTTATCTTGAAACTGCCCGCAACCCCTTCGGATTTATCGGCGGCATTGACGAAAAATGTTTTGACGAAGAGTATCTCCGCAGCCTAGTTAGAGAAAAATGTCCTGAAAAAGCGGATGCCAAGCGCCCCTTCCGTCTTGCAGTCATCCAACTCGGCACTTATGACGGCACGATCTATAACGCTCGACAAGTTGTGGACAAAATCGGTCACCTTTGTGATTACATCCTCTTCGACTCCGCATGGGTAGGCTACGAGCAATTCATTCCAATGATGCGTGACTGTTCCCCGCTTCTTCTGGAGTTAGGACCGGAAGACCCCGGCATCTTCGTCACTCAGTCCGTTCATAAGCAGCAAGCTGGTTTTTCTCAGACTTCACAAATTCACAAAAAGGACTCTCACATTAAGGGACAAGACCGCTATATTCCTCACAAAGTGTTGAATAACGCTTTCATGATGCATGCATCAACCAGTCCGTTTTACCCGCTGTTTGCTTCCTTGGACGTCAACGCAAAAATGCAAGAAGGAGAAGCCGGCCGTAGACTTTGGGCTGACTGCGTTAAGACAGTTGTTGATGCTCGCAAATTACTGCTTGAAACCTGTCATTACATCAAACCGTTTATTCCTTCTAAAGTTCGCGGCTCCGATTGGAAGTCTTACCCAACGGATTTGATTGCCCAAGACCTGGAATTCTTCAAATTTGTTCCGGGTCAGAAATGGCATTCTTTCGAGGGATATGGGGAGAACCAATATTTTGTAGATCCCTGCAAATTTATGCTGACGACTCCGGGCATCGATGTTGAGACCGGCGAATACGAAGATTTTGGCGTTCCGGCAACGATTTTGGCTAATTACTTGCGCGATAACGGCATCATCCCCGAAAAGAACGACCTCAATTCCATTCTTTTCCTCATGACTCCCGCAGAAAATAAAGAAAAAATGGATCACCTGGTTAGCCAGATCGCTCGCTTTGAAAAATACCTCGATGATGACGCTCCCTTAGAAGAGGTTCTGCCCAATCTTTACAAAGCTTACGAATCTCGCTACCGCAACTATTCCATCCGTCAGCTCTGCCAAGAAATGCATGACTTCTACAAGGAGCGGAATATTAAAGAGATTCAAAAGGAAATGTTCCGTACAGAATTCATGCCTAAGAGCGTCATTAATCCTCAAGAAGCCCACTTTGCATTCCTGCGCGGCCAAGCCGAGCTCGTCCGTCTGGAAGATGCGGAAGGAAGAGTTGCTGCTGAAGGCGCTCTGCCCTACCCACCGGGAGTCTTGTGCTGCTTCCCGGGTGAAGTGTGGGGCGGACCCGTGCTCAAGTATTTCTTAGCTTGGCAGGAAGCCATGGGACGGATGCCTGGATTTGCACCCGAACTTCAAGGTGTTTATGTCGAAGACAACGGCAGGGGCGGTAAACAAGTTTACTGCTATGTACTAAAAGAAGATGCTGTCGAACGTCTGACTGCTAAAGGTAAATAAGCCGCGTGCGCGGAAGCTCGCGCTTCCGCGCTGCCTCTCTACACAGAACATACTTGAGGATATTTTTATGTCTCAGCAAAACCGTACCAAGATGTCAGTCACTCAGCTGACTCTTCTCACTGCTATTAATATGATGGGCTCCGGCATCGTCATGCTGCCGACCAAACTGGCTGAAATTGGAACAATTTCTATTCTTTCCTGGCTCATCACTGCCGTGGGCTCCTTGTGTTTAGCCTATGCCTTTGCCAAGTGCGGCATGTTTAGTAAACGTCCGGGTATGGGCGGCTATTCTGAATATGCCTTCGGCAAAGCCGGCAACTTCATGGCTAACTACACTTATGGTGTTTCGCTTCTTTTTGCCAACATCGCTATCGCGATTACCTGTGTCGGCTATGGAGCCGAATTTTTGGAAATTGAACTAACCCCGGTTCAAGTTTGCCTTTCTACGATTGTCGTACTTTGGATCTGTACGTCCGCAAATTTTATGGGGGCCTCGCTCACCGGAAAATTTAGTGCCTTAGCTGTTTGGTGCGTCATCCTTCCCGTGTTGCTTTTAACCGTTATCGGCTGGTTCTGGTTCAGTCCTACGATGTATGTCGAAGCCTGGAATCCGCACAACGAACCTTTCTTCTCCGCTGTCGGGGCTTCAATCTCTATGACGCTATGGGCCTTCTTAGGACTTGAGAGCGCCTGTGCCAACAGTGATGCCGTTGACAATCCCGAGAAGAATGTTCCTATTGCCGTGCTGGCCGCTACCATTGGTGTTGCTATTATCTATATTGTCTCCACCAATATCATCGCGGGTATCGTTCCGAATGCCGAGTTGGTTAAATCAAACGCTCCCTTCGGCCTGACCTTTACCATGATGTTCAACTCTACCATCGGCAAGATCGTCACTTTCCTCCTTGTTCTTTCCTGCGCAGGCTCTACACTGGGTTGGCAGTTCACGATTGCTAAGGTATTTCAGCAGTCTGCAATCGACGGTTTCTTCCCGAAGTGCTTTGCTAAAGTCAACAAATGGAAAGCTCCAGTGCTCGGTATGATTATCATTACGGCCATTCAAACCGGCTTTTGTTTCATGACGATTAGCCCCGAACTGTTCAAACAATTCAACCGGTTGGTAGATCTCGCCGTAGTAACCAATATCATGCCTTATCTGCTGTCAATGGCGGCTGTTGCCGTCATCATGAAAGTCGCAAAAGTGGAGCCCTCCAAGGCCAAACTTTACAACGTCATTGCAATCATCGGCGCCGTCTACAGCTTCTACGCACTCTTCTCTACCGGAATCACAGAAGTTTTCTACGGCTCTTTAGCCACATTCCTCGGATGGACGCTTTGGGGACTGATTGCACCTAGATTCGCCAGCAACGAAGCTTGATAGCAATTTGCTCTCAGTTAAAGGACTGCCCGGTGCGGCGGTCCTTTTTATTTGCGGTCTCACAGATTCAGGAGTTTAAATATTTCGTTAGAAAAACGATTTTGCCGCCAATTTTGAATTAGGCTAAGTAATTGACATTTTTTAACACCTCTAGAGAATCTCATGTCCAAATCCATCTTTGATGTTGTCGGACAAGCTCCCGACGATCCCATTCTCGGCCTCAACGAAGCTTTCAAGTCCGACCCCCGCGACAAAAAAGTTAATCTGAGTATCGGCGTCTACAGCACTGAAGACGGCAAAGTACCTCTGCTGCGCGTCGTTGCCGAAGCCGAAAAGAGAATTCTTGAAGCCGGCGAACCGCACACCTATCTGCCGATTTCCGGTATTCCTGCCTTCACTTCCGGGGTTCAGAAACTGATTTTCGGTGCCGATTCTCCGATCATCAAAGAAAAACGTGCCGTTACCGTCCAATCTCTCGGCGGAACCGGTGCTCTTAAAGTCGGCGCAGACTTCCTTGCAGCCATTCTCAAAGATCCGGAAGCTGTGGTCAGCACGCCGACTTGGCAGAACCATGTTGCGATTTTTGAACAGGCCGGTTTCAAGGTCGGCAAGTATCCGTACTATGACAAAGAAAACAACGGTGTCGACGTCCCTGCCATGCTTAAAAGCCTCAGCGGTTTGAAAGAAAATACCGTTGTGATCCTGCACGCCTGCTGCCACAACCCCACAGGCTATGACCTGACTCAAGAACAATGGGCCCAGGTTGTTGACGTCTGCGTTAAGAACAAGCTGATTCCGTTCCTCGATATCGCTTACCAAGGCTTCGGTGACGGTCTTGAAGAAGACGCCGGTTCCATCCGTCAATTTGCCGACGCCGGAATCCCCTTCTTCGTTTCCAGCTCTTTCTCCAAGTCCTTCTCGCTTTACGGCGAACGTATCGGTGCTCTGACTGTCGTCTGCAAAGACCAGGAAGAAGCATCCCGCGTCATGAGCAAACTGAAGGCTTTGATTCGCGCCAACTACTCCAATCCTCCCGCTCACGGTGCAAAGATTGTTGCCCAAGTTCTCAACGACCCGAAACTGATGACTCAGTGGCATGAAGACTTGAGCGAAATGCGTGAACGCATCAAGGAAATGCGCAAGAACCTGGCCGCTGAACTCAAAACACTCGGCGCCAAGAAAGACTTTGACTTCGTCACGCAGCAGAAAGGCATGTTCTCTTTCTCCGGTCTGAACCCCGAACAGGTTCAGCGTCTGAAAGACGAATTCGGTGTTTACATCGTTAAGAGCGGCCGCATGTGCGTTGCTTCTTTAAACAAAGACAACGTGAAATACACAGCAGAAGCCATTAAAGAAGTGCTCTAAGCCCGAAACTACTCGTTTCTACGGAAGGCTCCGAAAAAATCGGAGCCTTTTTACATTTTTAAATTTCCTTTTGAATCAAAGAGTTCAAATAAGAGGCAATATAAAAACGATAAAGAATGAAAAAAATTTGAGTTTTTGATTTGCACGACTTCAAAAACTTGTATATAGTCTCGTCTTGTTGATTCCCCGATAGCTCAGTCGGTAGAGCGACGGACTGTTAATCCGCAGGTCGTTGGTTCAAGTCCAACTCGGGGAGCCAATCAAAAACTAGAGCCGCGAAAGCGGTTTTGTTTTCCTCAGAGAAAACGACAATTTCACGATTCCCCGATAGCTCAGTCGGTAGAGCGACGGACTGTTAATCCGCAGGTCGTTGGTTCAAGTCCAACTCGGGGAGCCAGAATTCTGAAAAGCGCATCGTAAAAGATGCGCTTTTTCTTTTTCCAAAATCGTTCAAACCGGCCGCAGCTTTGGGACTCTGAGATTTTGCGTTTTTCAGTGATCTAGCCGGAGTTCGGCTCCGGCATCCTCGTTAAATTTCAATATCCGTACCTAATAACGGTTCGACTTCTGGTTCAT